>JAKONF010000113.1 GCA_022702085.1 Rickettsiaceae bacterium
TTAAAATTTTGATAATTTTGAACCTTGTCAAGTTTTTTGGAAGCATCAGCAATAGCATAACTCTTGTTCATAATTTTAGCGATATTATTTTTTTCAGTTTTGACCAAGCTAGCTAATTGTACTTGCCGTTCTTTTTCTGCTCTAGCGCGTTTCTTTTCATCTTGTTCTAATATTGGCTTATCTAAACCTTGTTCTTTAATTTTTTTAGTAAAATTATTGGTCATAGATATTAGAGCAGTTTCTAAAGGCTTACTATTTTCAGATACTGCGATATTTATTCCTGCTCTCAATACATTCAAATACTGCATTTCAAAGCTTTCAGTACCTAACACTGGTTGGCAATTTCTGGCATCTCTAATCAAAACTGGTGTAGCTTGCTCGCCCTTTTCATTGTTATCGTATTTTATCGTGCGAATAATGCCGCTTCTTAAATCTCTCAATTCTTCAAGTTTTACAAGAGCAATATTTAAATTACCTTTGTTCATCTCCACTGCAATTTCATCACTCAAGGAATCTATAGATTTATTTTCTTCATTTTTGGGCCCAGCTTTATTATCTACTAGATATTTTTCTCTGATTTCCGCTAAAAATATTTTATCTTTTTCAAACTTTTGAGCAGTAGTTATGGTATCTTTTGACATTTACATTAACTTACATTAATTATTTTACTGATTCCAATTGTTCATTACAGCTAATTTACACATGATTTACTGGAATTTTCCTTTAAAAATTATTTTTCCGCTAGTAGAATAGACATCAATTTTTTACTGATATTAGTTACCTATTTTATGTCCTTTATAGGTAGATAGACAGACTGCTGTCCAATTTGTTTTTTTATCTTTTTTTCCTTCCAAATAAGTTTGTTGCACTAATATTCTAGTGTCTTTGATGTAATTTTGATTATTTTTTTAAATAATAGAAAATTATCTAACTTAATAGAATAATCTTAGTTTATTAAGAAATTATTAAATATTACAATTATGATGCAAATTTATAAATCGAGAGTTTCTATAATTGAAGATATAGTAGGAAGACTAAAATTAAATTTTATAATCAATTCTTTTAATAATTTAGCCTGATTTAAACCTTCCACCAAAACACTATAATTTTGTATAAATTCTTTTTTGTTAGCAGCTCTAAAAAATTGATAACCGAATTTAGCATTACGAGATTTTAGAGATGAGCATGAGAGTATTAGATCACCAATTACCCCAACTTCTTGCAATGACTTCGTTTTTCCACCAAAAAATTGGGCTATTTTATCTATTTCCTGTAAACCTTGAGTAATAAGAGCAGCTTTTGCATTTTCACCGATTATATTTGCTTCTATTTTTGCTTGATATATACCACTTTGGATTGCTATTACATTTTTTACAGCCCCTGCTATTTGAATAGTGATAATATCATTACAAGGTGAAATCATAAAATTTCTAGACGATAAATTTTCAGTCAATATCTGAGCTAATTCTATGTTATCTGCAGCTATCGTAGCATATGTTTCTAGATTATCTACTACTTCTGCTGCAAAATTTGGTCCACTGACAAAAGCTGTCTGATTAGAAATTAATTCTTTCAAATATGTTGAAATCATCATTGCTGGATTTGATATCAAACCTTTTGTTGCTATTAACAAAATAGTATCTTTATTTAATCCTTCATCTTTAAATAATCTAATAGTTTCTTTAATTGATATTGAAGGTACAGCTACGACAACTATTTGTTGCTCTTTTAATACTGATATATCATGAGTAGCTGTAATATACTTATTGAGTATTTTATTACCTAAATGTTTACTATTCAGCCTATTATTATTAATGTCATTGATGACATTGATATCTCTTGCTAATAATATACATCTACCATTTTTTCTAGCTACTTGACAAGCAAGAGCAGTTCCCCAGCCTCCTGCGCCGTAAACCGCAATATTTTTCATATTTCGCGTGCAATCATATGTTGACCATCAATATTGACAAGTTCAGCTGAAATTACTGATCCTGGAGAGAATGATCCTTCAATATAAACAGGAATAAAATTTTCAGTATGCCCCATATTATTTTGCTCGATCAACAATTTAACTTTACTACCCAAATTACGAGTAAAAAACTTTTGTAATTGAGCCTGCCCTTCGGCACGTAAGATCGCTCCTCGTTGTTTCCTAATAATTTTAGCAATTTGCGGCATGCGAGCAGCAGGCGTACCATCTCTTTCTGAAAAAGGAAATACATGCAAATATTGTAGACAAGCTTCAGAAATTAACTGACGAGTATTTTCGAACATTTCCTCAGTTTCGGTTGGAAAACCAGCGATAATATCAGCGCCAAATGAAACTTCTGGTCTACATTCACGCATTTTATGGCAAAAATCTATTATTTGCTGACGCTTATGTCTTCGCTTCATTTTTCTTAAAATTGTATCATCTCCAGCTTGAAGACTAAGGTGGAAATGCGGCATTATACGCTCAGAATTTGCCATAAGCTCAAACAAATCTTTATCTATCTCAGCTACATCAATTGAAGATAATCTTAATCTTTTTAGTTCTGGTACTAAACTTAGCACCCTACGAATCATTTGAGCAAAAGTTGGGCTACCTGGTAGATCTGGCCCATAAGCCGTGACGTCCACGCCAGTTAAAACTATTTCGTTAACTCCCTCAGTTACTAATGTTCTGATTTGCTCAACAATTACCCCGACCGGCACCGAACGGCTATTACCTCTGCCATATGGAATGATGCAGTAGGTACAACGGTGATTACAGCCATTTTGGACCTGTAAAAAAGCTCTCGCTCTGTTCTCAAAACTGCTGACCAGATGATTTGCAGTTTCTTTAACTGACATGATATCATTAACTTTTATACGCTCATCATCAAATTTGTAATGAGTAGAAACTAACTTTTCCTCATTACCCAATACTTTGTCAACTTCCTCCATTGAGGCGTAAGTACTAGGAGAATTTTGAGCAGCGCAACCAGTCACGATGATCTTAACATCAGGATTATTTTTTTTGGCGCTTCTAATTGCTTGGCGCGCCTGTTTTTCTGCTTCCTGAGTAACAGCGCAGGTATTGAATACTATAACATTCTGCAATCCAGCTGCATGAATATTTTTTTTTATAATTTCACTCTCATAAATATTTAGCCGACAGCCAAAGGTTACAACTTGATTATTTTCAGCTAACATAAAATTCTCCTGAAGCTACAAACGTCGACGGTCCTACCATGATGACATTTTGCTGCTCATCTATGCTCATTTCTAAATTTCCTAAAGAAAAAGATATTTTAGCTCTGCTTTGAGTAAATCCCAATTTCACTGCGCTAGCAAAAGTAGCGCAAGCTCCACTACCACACGAGAGCGTGAAACCTGCTCCTCTTTCCCATACAATCAGTTTGATTTCATCATCAATTATTTTAGCAAAATTAACATTCACCCCGTCTGGAAAGAGCTTATGCTCTTGCATTTTGGCTCCTATTATAGATCTATCCTTTGAACTCATATCATTGAAAATTATTAAATGTGGATTACCAATGTCAGCGCAAATCATTTCTTTAGGTTCAAGTCCATAAAGCTCTGCTAAATCCCATAATTGTTCGGGTTTAGGCATCCAATCTTTTGTGAAACTTACTTCCCCCATATTAACGCTTATTAAATCATCATTTATTACTGTACAAGCTATTTCTCGCTCCTCAAAATTGATGTTGATATGTTTGGCTCCGGTATTTTTAGCAATGAGTGAAGTTAGACAGCGAGCTGCATTACCACAAATTTTGGCAGGACTTCCATCTTTATTATAAATTATCATTTTGTAATTGTCTCTTGAAACAGATGCAAGTTTGTTGTATATGATGAATTGATCACAACCAATACCTGTTTTACAGTTGGCAATTTTAACTGCTAGTGAAATTAAATCATAGTTTAAAGATATGTGATGTTGGTCTACTATCACAAAATCATTACCAAGACCATGCATTTTTGAGAAGTTTATTTTGTCCATTGCGTTCTGTATTTCTATCAACAAATTTGGCAGTCAGTATACACCCAAATGTGAAAAATTTACAGAAAATAAAGTGATATACAAGATTTGCCAATTTATAGTTGTTTTTATTAATTTCATTAAACTATAGATTTAATGCATAATATTAGTTATATTTATTTAATCAGTTAGTTTGAAGGATAAAATGATGAATTTTGATATATTAATTTTTATCGTATTTTTACTTGTGAATTTAGGCATAGGTTTATTTTTCGGTAGAGGTGTCAAAACTATAAAAGATTATGCTTTAGGTGGTAGAAAATTTAGTACTGGTACTTTAGTTTCTACAATTATTGCCACCTGGATTGGTGGTGATTATTTATTCATTACTCTAGCTCAGGTATATACGACAGGTTTACATTATGCTATTGCATGTTGTGGTATGGTTATCTGTTTTCTGTTAACGGCGTACATTTTTATACCTAGAATGAGTGAATTTCTAGGTGATATTTCTGTTGCTGAAACTATGGGTAATCTTTATGGAACAAAAGTTAGAATCATTTCTGCTTTAGCTGGGGCCGTTGCAGCTTCAGGATTTATAGCCGTGCAATTCAAAGTATTTGGTGATATTTTCAAACTCTACGCGGGTTTGTCTAATAACTATGCAATTATAGGAGCCGCTATGGTTGTAGTGCTATATTCTGCATTTGGAGGAATAAAGTCGATAGCTATAACTGATGTTGTCCAATTTTTTACATTTGGAGTATTAATTCCAGTTTTAGGTATTATAATATGGAATGATTGTAATAATTTTACTAGTTGCAGCTTATTGACTGTTTCTGATGATTCAATATTTAACCTCAAAAATTTTCTTGGTTATTCTAACCCCAAATTTTGGGAATTAATATTTTTACTTTTCTTATTTGCGATACCAGATTTAAACCCAGCTATTTTTCAGAGAATAATTATTGGTAGAACTACAGCTGAAGTAAAAAAGGCTTTTACTATTTCAGCATTTCTGCTTTTAATAATATTATGTGGTATGTCTTGGGTTGGATTTTTGTTATTCAATATTAATCCAAATCTACAGCCTGATAATTTAGTACATTATATAATTGGCAATTATGCTCATACTGGACTTAAGAGCTTTATATTAATTGGCATTGTAGCAATGTGTATGTCTACAGCCGATTCAAATATTAACTCTTCTTCAGTTTTATTAACACATGATTTTTGCTATCCATTAGGGATTAGACTAAAGAATGAACTTACTCTATCCAAAATAATATCAATGTTAATTGGAATTTTTGCTATTTTCCTAGCATTGTTAGAATATGATCTACTATATATTGTATTCATGACCCAAAGTTTTTATTTACCAATTGTAACTCTACCACTTATTATGGCTATAATGGGATTTCGCAGCACAAGTAAATCAGTGCTTATCGGTATGTTTGCTGGTGTATTCACAGTCATAATATGGAGATTATATTACATGGATACAGGAATTGATAGCATCATACCTGGTATGATCGCCAATTTAATAGCTTTAATGAGTAGCCATTATTTATTAAAACAACCTGGTGGATGGATTATTAAGAGAGATAAAAACTTAGAAAACGAAATTAAGAATAATATTACCCCTAGTTTTTATAGAATCAAAAATTTATTTTATAATTTTAGTATAATAAGATTCTTGAGAAACAATTCACCGAAGAATGAGTTAACATATACTGGATTTGGTGTATTCTGTATTATTTCAACGATTTGTACTATGTATTCTATGTCTCATTTTGAGAAGGAAAGCAATCTTCTACTATTTTACGAAAGTATGCTCATTTTATCTATAGGCTTTTCAACTTTTCCTATTTGGCCACAATTACTAAAAAAAGATATCATTATCCAAACTTTATGGCTTTTAGGAATATTTTATTTACTAGTATTTTCTAATATATTCTTTCTTATACTTAGTAATTTTAATCACCTTCAATTCCTCGTATTTGCAATAAATATAATAGTAATTGCGATAATAACTCGCTGGAACGTTGCATTATGCATGTCTATAATTGGTATATTCTTAAGTGCTAACTTTTATAAGTGGTACCATGGAGTTAATGAAATAATATTAAATGTAGATTCTACATGGTTTATTTTATATAGTTTACTTTTAAGTGGAGCTACAATCATAATTCTTTTAAAACCTAAACAAGAACAAGAAGAATTAACTGAAGAAAGAGCAGATCATTTAATTGATCAAATTAGCTATCATCAGCAAGAACTTGCAAAGGCTTTGAGGCTAAAAAATGAATTTATTCGTAATGTTTCACATGAGTACCATGCTCCAATGACAGGAGTTATCAGCACGGCTGAAACCCTTTGGGAAGGTTATGACAAGC
>JAKONF010000117.1 GCA_022702085.1 Rickettsiaceae bacterium
CTTTGGTGACAATTATTAAATTAAATATCTTGTTCTAAGATAGTGGTTGGGTTGACAGTTGATAAAAAAATGTTATAAATTTCAAGATTACTAATTGTTTTACTATAACAATCTTAAATAATAATCCGTGGTAATTTATGATTAAATATCTTTCATTGATAATGCTATTTTTTCCTGCAGCTTACGCCGCTTCTGAGACAGTAGAGATACATTTAGTTATCAAAGATCATAAATTTCAGCCAGAACAAATAGAAGTTCCTGCTGGAATTCCACTTAGGCTAACCGTAGAAAATCAAGACGCGACCATTGAAGAATTTGATAGTCCTGATCTAAAACGCGAAAAAATCATTCCTGGTAATAGTTCTATTCATATTAAGCTTGCACCGCTGAAAATTGGCAGCTATTGTTTTGTAGGAGAATTCCATGCAGATACTGCTAAGGGTTGTTTAATTGTAAAATAAAAAAACGATGTTTCAAGTTGCAACTATTATTTTTAGAGAATCTTTAGAAATTTCCTTATTGCTTGGGATAATTTTTGCTACGACCCGTAATATAATCAATTCCCGTATTTATATCTTATACGGAGTTATTGGTGGGTTTGTTGGCGCTTCAATTTTTGCTTTTTTTACCCAGACTCTCTCATCTTCATTTTTTGGTTTAGGTGACGAGATATTTGATGCTTCAATCATCCTCCTGACTGCAGCCATTATAAGCTGGACTATAATTTGGATGAAGGGATATAGCGGTAGAATATATCGCAATATGGACGAATTATCATCTAGAATTAATAACAAATCTGCAAGTCCTATCATGTTAGTGCTGGTAGTAGGTACCATCATACTACGTGAAGGCGCTGAAATAATATTACTAATTTACAGCATTTCAACTACGCAAAAACTTGCGCCGCAAAATTATCTGCTAGGATTTGGTTTGGGATCACTGCTTGGTGTAGTAACTGGTACTGGTATATATCTAGGGTTAATCAAATTTGCCGGTAAATATATCTTTAAAATTTCTTCAACTCTGCTATTATTTATTGCAGCTGGGCTTGCCGCGCAAGGAGCTGGCATACTAACTTCTGTTGGCGCAATCACAATGTATACTGACCAAATTTGGGATAGCTCTTGGCTTGTAACTGATTACAGCCTCGTAGGTAAAATGTTAAACAATATCATTGGCTACACAGCCAAACCCAATGGTATGCAGTTGATATTTTATGTAAGCACTATTTTATTAAATATAATTGCGCAAATAAACCAAAAAAAATTAATGAAAACAGAAAATGATTAAGTTTTTATCAGAGTTTGGTCCTTTAATTGCCTTTTTTATTGGCTATAAATTTGGCGGTATCCAAGGAGCTACCCTGTACATGATTATAACTGCTGTAGTTAGTATCAGCTTATGTTATTTCATTGAAGGTAAAGTTCAAACTTTTTCAGTAATTTCTACTGTAATTTTATTAATATCTGGTGGCATCACGCTGCTCACTGGCAACGCTATGTTTATAAAAATAAAACCCACCATTTTATATGTGATATTTGGTAGTACTTTTTTGATCAGCGCGCTTAAAGGTAGGCCATTTATCAAATATCTGTTTAATAAAACTATTCCATTACAAGATAAGGCTTGGAACGTGATAAGTTATAATGCAACCACTTTCTTTTATATAATGGCAGTTATCAATGAACTAGTATGGCGTAATTATGCAGAATCAACTTGGGTCAAATTTAAAGTATTTGGGGTGATTCCTATAACTTTATGCTTTATACTTCTACACATACCTTTTGTTTTGCGTAATAAACTTCCTGATTAACTTAGTCTTAGTATAAAATAATATTTATATTTTTCTAAATAAATTAATGAAAAAGATTTGATGAAAAAAGTCACAGTGAGAATCTACCTGCTTTTGTTAATAAATCTCTTTACTTGCTGCTCTGAAAAAACTCTACCCGTAGAATGGTATGTAGAGCATCCTGAAATACTGAAACAAGAAGTTGAAAAATGCAAGATCAAAACTTTAGACGAATTAGCGAAAGATAAACATTGTACAGTCATCAGAGTAGCACAGCAAAAAGTATTTGATGATCATCAGATAAACGCACCAATTCCAACTTTTAAAATAAAATAAACTATACAATATATTTAAGCAAATTATTTTTACCTAGTATCTATATTTAGTCGAATGATTTATGACTTATACTAAATTGCAATTTGCTTTTGATTTAAAAAATTTAATTAATAAGTATCAAAATGCTAAAGTTATTGGTAGCAAAGTTTTTGAGTTATTTCACAATAACTTAAATGATTGTGAAGAAGATCTTAAAGGTATTTTATTACAATTAGCAATGATGGAGGAAGGACCCGAATTTGAATATAATATGAAAGAGTTAGAAGAAATAGCTAATGACTTGTTTTGTGGTAAAAAAGTAGGAGATATAGATAGAAAATTCACTTGGGAAAGCAGACAAGATTTATGAAATTTTGTTTTTAGAACACTTATTTTAATTCAAATATAAGTCTATTCAATTATTCTTAAATTATTTATTGATCCATTGTTTAAAATTTGTTAACTTTGCGTAATCAACTAGCAGTTACATCATATGTCAAAGTTAAACCAAAACATTATTACGAAAACACAACTTAATAATTCAAAATCTAATACGAATGATACATCTATCACTATCAGCGAAAGTAAAGGACAATCTACTAATTTAAGAATAATAGACTTGATTAAAAGTCCTGTATGTGATGATAATCAAACTTTGGTATTAGACAAAGGAGCTCTTAAAACCATATATAATTTTTTTCGCAGCAAAGATGTTGAAGAATTAGTCTTTGACAATGTGGTTATATCAAAAGATGCAGAAACATATGTATATTTAGATAAAATAACTTCTTCAGAAAACCCTAGTATTGATAAGTTAAGTTTTATAAATATACAACAATCTAGTGATCACAACCCACCTTACAGTTTGGTTAATATATTTGCAAAATCAAATTTCTTGGAACCAGTCAGATTTGTAAATATAAAAATTTTTGAGATTTTAAATTGCATAGTAGAACTTAAAATATTTTATAATATGATCAAGATGACAGAATTTAATTACTTAAAGGAATTCATATCTGGAAATGTTCAAGTTAAAGGAATGGATGCTGATTATTTCAAAGAAACAATTGGTCTATTTAAAGAATGTCTTGATAAAAGATCAGCAAAAATTATTTTGCGTGTGATGAAATCGGATTTTAATGAGCATCTTTCGAACGAAGAAAATGAACAGTTGTATTCTTCAATAAAAGATCATCCAAATGCGAATTACTACGATATGGAAGAGAGCAATCTATCCGGAGAATCTCAAACAATAACTCACGATTAATATCAAAAATTCGGAATAGCTAGATATTTATTTTGCTATTCCGTCTGGTACTGATTGCTGAAATTTACTTACCGATGCATTATTAAGTAGCGTGATAGTTACGCGAATATTTTTAGCACTATATTGATCTCTAGGATCAAATGGTTCAGTATTAGCCATACCAACAATTTTAGCTACTTGATCATTCTTGATTAAGTTATTAGTCATAAATTTTCTCACTTCATTAGCACGCAATGAAGAAAGTGACCAATAATCCATATTGTTTTTACTTGAATCTTTTGTACTAGCTGTATGACCACTAATTGCGATATAATTAGGTTGATTTCGAATCATTTTACTAATTACCGTCAGAATTTTGCTCATATATGGTTGTAACTCTAATGTATTAGGCTTAAACATTGGCCTGCTATCGCTATCCATGATTTGAATACGCAAACCTTCATTAGTTACATCAACATTTAAGTTATCAGCAAAATCTTTTAGCTCTATATTTTGCTGAATATTATTCATTATATTAATAAATTGATCTTTCTCTAAATCGCTCATTTGATCAGATTTATTTGCCTGGTTTATTTTCCTACCTCTTGATGGAGAGCCATAAACTAATGAGCTACTTGCGTTGTAATTTGAAAGTATACCATCATTAACATTAGGATTACTACCGCCATCATAACCAACACCATTTTTGTCATATTGTGATGAAGTAGGAGTAAAATATTTAGCAACGCCTTTTAATGTATCCTCAGGTGTTACGCTAAGTAGCCACAACAATAAAAAGAAAGCCATCATTGCAGTTATAAAGTCAGCATAAGCAACTTTCCACATAGCAGCACTTGGTGCCTCCATGCGGTTTGCTCTTCTTCTATTTTTATAAATTACAGTCTGCTTGATCGACATAAATTGATATAATTAATTAATTATCTTCATTGAATAATTGTTAATAAAATTATCTAATTCTTGAAAGCTTGGTCTAACATCTTCTGGTATATTTTTACGCATATACTCCACAATGATAATAGGAGGATTACCTTGCAAGTAAGCAATAAATCCGCTTTTAATGCACTCTAAATATTTAACTCGCAGATCAGCAAATTTAGCTAGAAATGTACCTATTGGACCGAATAAACCATAAGACAGTAATACTCCAGTGAAAGTACCAACTAAAGCTGCAGCAATTAACTGACCAAGCACTTCTGGGGGTTCCATGATACTTCTCATAGTAACCATAACGCCAAGTACAGCTGCTACAATCCCTAGAGCTGGTAAGGCATCTGATAGCACCTTAATAGCTTTTGATGGAGCATTTACATCTTCATAGTAAACGTCTAATTCTCTATTGACAAAATCCTCAAATTGATAAGGATTATCAACACCCATGGTCAATAATCTTAAGTTATCTTTCATAAATTCGCCAGCAAATTCATGCTTATCTAAAGATGGAGCTTGCAGAAAAAGATCACTTTCTTGTGGATTTTCCAGATGAGTTTCAATCTCAAGCATACCTTTGGCTTTCATTAATTTAAAAGTATTGAAGCTAAATAATAAAAGTTCAAGATATTCACTCTTATTGTATGGTTTATTTTTGAAAAGATTTACTAAATCTTTCATCATTTTTTTAATTATAGAAAGAGGATTAGCAATAAGTACTGAACCAATACCTGAGCCAACAATTATTATTATTTCATTAGGCTGCCATAATAACCATAAATCGCCAGCATGCATTAAGTATCCTACTATAACCGAAGTGAATACGACGAAGACACCTATTAAAAATAACATTTTTAATACCCAATTAATTTTTATGCATTCGGATTATAAACTATTTTTTCTAACATTACTAAAAAAATTTCTAATTAATGACAAAGAAATTTGTTCATTTAAATTTGCATACACCTCTGGACGGTGAAAACAAAAACCAGAGTTGTAATACCTAGAACCATGTTCAATCGCTCCTTGCTTTATATCACTTGCTCCATAGTATAGCCTTGATAGACGCGCAAATGATATGGCAGCTGCGCACATGTGACATGGTTCTAAACTGACATAGATATCATAGTCACTCAAATATTTACTATTAATTTTTCTACAAGCTTCGTATATGACATTTATTTCAGCATGGAGTAATGGATTTTTTTCTTTTTGCATTAAATTATGGCCTTCTGCTACAATTTCCTTACTAAATCTATGTACAATAATAGCACCCACAGGTACTTCGCCAAGGAGCAAAGCTTGCTTTGCCAGGTTAATTGCTCTATTCATATATGAATTATTAAAATTTGATGCTGTCATGGCTTGTTGTATGTTCTTCGACGCCTTCAGGATCCAAATGAACAGTAATTTCTCCACCTTCAAAATGCTTAATAATTTCCAGACATATCTCGTCACTTAACGCGTGAGCATCGAGCAGGGATGTATTACCATCCATTTCTAAATGAAATTGGATAAATGGTTTATTGGCTGCATGACGAGTTTTGAGTTCATGTATACCTTTAATTTTTTTATGAGATCTAACAATGTCGATAATTATTTGTCGTTCATGATCTTCAAATTCTTCATCAGCTAGATTCTTGATCGCTTGTCTAAATAATGAATAAGAAGCATGCATCACATATAATGAGATGCCAATGCCAGCCAAAGAATCAATAAACCAAAATTTACTACTACAATATATTGAAATAACTACTACGATGTTGGTTAAAAAATCAGAAAAATAGTGAATGCGATCTACTTCAATAATCTTAGAATGAGTCTTTTTTATTACGTAAGTTTGTAATATAACTAATAATGTAGTGAGTATAAGACAAAGATACATCATATCAATGCCTAAACTACTATTTAAAATTAAAGATTTATTATAAATACCTTTGAATGATGAAAAGAGCGTGAAAATACTTGAAGCGAAAAAAAATATTGATTGAGAAAAAATCGCTAAATCTTGAAATTTTTCATGACCAAATCGATGGTTTTTATCTGGTGGTTGTAAAGCAAAAGTTATTGCCACTATATTAATTAAAGACGAAGATACATCGAGCAGTGAATCGATAACTGAGGCAAACATTGACTGTGAATCAGTCAGCAGCCAGCCATAAGTTTTAACAATTAAGATGACAATAGCAGTAAAAACTGATAAATATGAGGCTAATTTTATCAAAAAAGAATTTTTTGTAGTTTCCATTATTTGTAACGATGAAATATTTATTTACTAGCAACCAGCTCTAGCTATTATATGAATAAAGTTAAATTAAGGCGAATATTTTATTATAGTAAGTATAGTTTGTTTTAACGATTTGTGTAAATAAAGATATATGAATAAATAGATGCCTTATGAAACTGCTTTTATCTATAATTGTACCTATTCTAACCATATCTTCTTTGTCAAGATGCACGCGCGTAGGCAAGCAAAATAATTATTTTAGCTCAGAAAGTGGAAATATTGTTACTAGCATCGGTATAGAAAAAATTGATGATGACGATAAAATAATAATGACAAAAACATTAAATCAAGTTTGTGAAGCTGTTCCTTCTGGTCAGATAACAGCTTGGAAAAATTCTAGTAATAATCATAAAGGCACTTTTATACCTGACAAGATTTATAAAAATGCTCAGGGGCAAGATTGCAGAAGATATAATTATTCGGTGGAGATTAATGGTGAGGTTAAGCGAGGTTATAGCAAAGCCTGCCGCAATTATAATGGCGTTTGGCTCGAAGTTAGTTAACATGTCTCCACAACCTACGTAACTTTTATGAATCAGCTTATAAATTTT
>JAKONF010000126.1 GCA_022702085.1 Rickettsiaceae bacterium
ATAATAGCCACTTTGAGTTATCAATGAATTATCGATGATACTATTGCTACTAATATTGAGTAGATTTGAGGTATTAAATTTTTGTCCACCAGCTGTTATAAATTGCTTATTGACTAAATCAATGCCAGTAATTTCGATCTTCATGGTACTATTTAATAAAATTTCCTTTCCATTTGCTTCATCTGTGACATATATTTTGCATTTGTAATCACCATCATTGATTTTGTCCTCTCCAACTCCAGTATTAATATTTATGCTGTTAATACCTTGCTGCATGGGATTTGCTAAATTTATAGATTTCATCATCCTAGAATTTTTATCTAAGATAACTACTCTCAATTTACTAGGCTTTTCAATATTATTATTGAATGTTAGTTGTGCTTTACCGTTTTTCACTTCAATTGATGATAAATCAACTTCAGCTTGTTTACCTATCGCATTTATATAATCATTAGCGATAGCAGAATCAGACTTTTGCGCTGAATCCTCAATTCTTCTAACTATACTATCTTTTACCTTTTTACCATTTATAATATAGTGGCCAGCCTCAACGCCTTCAATTTTACCTGACAAGAAAGTTGTAGCCTCAATAGCTGTGCTTTTGTTAGTAGTATCTGTTGCTGAGACTTTCAAAGTATAACTACCATTTGGTTGGACTTTACCTGCGTTATTTCTACCATTCCAGATAAAGTTATTTTCGCCTTGCCTGTCCCTGCCATGGCCTTTAAATACTACTTTGCCTTCATCATTTACTATTTCTATTTTAACATTTAATTTGGTACTGTCTGAAACTCTAACTGGCCTTTTGATTTGATAATTAAATTCAACAGGACCACCCATAAATTCTTTAGTACCATCATCATAAGAAGCAGTTTTACCAATCAGACCTGCATTTTTTGTAGCAGCAGAAATTTTATGATTTTCAACTAGTTCATCTAATCTGTCTGAATTATAATTTATAGCATCAGTTTGCCCGATTAATGCTGATACTTGCACTATGTTTTTTGCAATGTCACCACTATTATTTTCACCCGTTGGATCCTGATTCTTGACCATCGCAAGTATCATCTTAGTAAAAGATTCCTTGTTCTTGTCGAGCTTTTTACGCATCTCTTTGGGATCTTTTTTTTGTAACTCAGCAGCTGAAGTATGAGCTGTTTGATCTTTGGCAAGTTTTATATTTGAAAATCCCATAGTTTTATACCTTATATCTAGACTCTGATATCTACACCATCACTTTGTGATGATAATTTGTTGACTTGATAATTTTTAGTAATTGTTACTGATTCATCATCAGCAACTGCTCTGTTATTACTTACTTGCTTGTCAGCTGGTCCATATTCATTACCATTTTGGCCATCTTTTAAGTTAAAGCTAAGCGAAGCATTATCCGCTTTTACTACTTCTGATAATGATTTTTCTAAAACTGCTATATCTTTGATTAATATGTTCAAAGTCTCAGCTTTTTCGGCAAATATTTTTATGGCCACGATTTGATCTTTGTTAAACTCTAATTTAACATCAACATTTCCCAAAGTTTCAGGATACATATTAATAGAAATTTCTTTTCTACCGTTTTGTACCCCTGCTTTGATTGCTAGGCTTATCTGATCAGCGCGATGGGGAATATTATCAGAAAAATTATTGGCTACTTCTTTAAATGATATATTTAACTTCTCGTTACCGAAAGTTATTTTACCTAAATCTGGAATGTTTTGTTGCTCAAAATTTTGACCATTATTTGCACCTTCTTGCAGATCACTTTTGATAGTGGATTCATCTTGTAAATTAGTTAGATTTTTTGAAATTGATTCTGCTAATTGCGGTTGCTCTTTAAATTTGGTAGCGTCTTTTTTTTCAGCACCAGAAATGTCAGAAATATTTTTACTTCCACTAGCTTTGTCAACCAATTCATCAAGAGGCATATTTCCTGTTGCGTCTTCGTTTATAATGATACCTAAATCTTTACTTTGTTCATTGAGGCTATTATCCATTTTACCCAAATTTTTTGCATCATGATTTGGGTCCAAATTTATACTAGCACTATCAGGTTTATCTTGAGTTTTATCAAAAATTTGAATGATTTGAGGGTTTATAGCTTGATTATTTTCTGTAATTTCTGCTTTTTCAGTCTCAAAATCCTCTATTATCTTTTTTTGATCATTTTTGGCAAATGCATCTTGTTTAACTTCCAGCGATACTTTATCATTTGATATAGTACCTAATGATTTATTTTCACTAGGTTCTACAATAATACTGGCAGTGTTATTAACTTTAGCCTTGCTTGCATTCAAATCATTAACACTTTCATCTTGCTCGACTAAAACATCATCTTCTTTAAGGTCAGTTGCTTCATTATTGACCTTGACACTTGCATCTTCTGAATCTACTAATTGCTCTACTACATTTAAATCTAATGATATTGATTCATCAACCTTGAGCTCGAGGTTATCTACAGAATTTTCACTATTTATAGCTTGATCTTGCTTAGTTTCTTCTTTTTCATTGGTGCTTTCATGTGAACCAGCTTTTTCTTCAGCCTTACCTGCGAAATGATTTCCAATGTTTTCTGAATTTTCATTATTTTTTTGAATAACTTGTTTATCTTGGAAAGTTTCAGTACTTTCTTTTGCTTTGATTGCTTTAGGAGCATGATCAGCAAATATTTGCTTAAAGGAAGAAATATTTAGAGAATTTACTTGCGATGATGTAATTGACTTTGAATCAGTTTTTTTATTAGCAATATTATTTATTATTGTTTGAGTAGGCATGTGACGTTCATCATCTATTTATAATTAGTCTACAAGCATAAATTATGCCAAAATGATATTCAAGTTTAATCGTACCAAATAATATTTATAATCAATATTAATGGTACTTACCATTCAATCAGTTTTAAAATTGCTATTTTGAATATTGGCATTTTTAGTTGAGATATTAACAAGTGATGCTTTGCTAAAATCAATATTGGTCAAAGTAGTATTATCAAAATTAGTATTAGCGATTTTACTGTTATCAACATTGATTTGATCGAGATTTGAACCACTAAAGTTAGTTTGTATCATGTTGGCGTTACTCAAATTAGCCCTACTTAAATTACTGTTTTGGATAATAGTTGCAGTCAAGTTAGCTCCACTAAAATTAGTATCAGTGAAATTATTTTGTTTAAAAACAAATTTTGTAAGATCAAGTTCACGTAAATTCATTTCTGATAAATCACTAATTTTTGGTAGATCAGTAACTGCAGTAATAGAGCTATTTGTTTTAATCTGATCAAGCCCAGCACTATTTATCAATATTGTTTTGATTGAACTAGAATTTATAAAATTTACAGCAATAGCTTTAACTTGATTAATTTGAGAGTTAACAAAAGGTGAATTATCAAATAATATATTTTCAAAATTAGCGTTTAATAATGCTGTTTTTTTCAAATTGCTTAGAGTAAATTTAACGCGAGCAAAATTAACATTTTTTATTAAACTATCGTTGAAATTAACACTATTAAAATCACTATCTTCAAAATCATAATTTACTAATTCGCTACCACTCAAATCGGATCTTGTTATCAATAATTGCTTACTTTTGTTATTCTTCAAAGACAATTTTGTTAGTATACTATCTTCAATAGTTGAATTTAAGAAAGAAACTTTGTTGAAAATAGCTCCACTCAAATGACAATTTTTTAGCAATGTTCCTACAAAATTTGCACCATTAAAATTAACTCTGTCAAAACTGCTATTACGAATTCTGGCTTGATTTAAAGTGCTATTATTGAAAGCTGAATCATTGAAATTTGATTGATAAATAATTGATTTTGAAAAATCAGTAAATTGAAGACTCGCAAAATCAAAAATTGATTTACTCACTGTACTGCCGGTTATTTTTGCATCATTTACTATTGCTTTAGTAAAATTAGAACTATCAATAATTGTATTAGATAAATCAGCTTCTGATAAATCAGTTGATTCCAAGTAATTATTAATGAATTTAGCTTCACTTGCATTCATTTTACGTAAATCAGAGCCATAAAATATACATGCTTCTGATATTGATCTCTTAAAGCTACTACTAATTAGACTAGCTCGCTGAAAATCAACTTGCTTTAGTGTTGCTCCATCAAAAATAGCTTTGTTGAAATTAGAATTCTTGAGATTAGCATTATTAATCTGACTATGATTGAAGTCAGTATCCTCAAAATTACCATGTGAGAAATCAACATTTTCGATTTTTACATTTTCTAAAATAGAAGCTTGAAAATCTATTTCCATGGCACTTAAGTTTTTGAAACTAGCATTAGAAAAATCACTTTCTTGCATAACTGCTTTTTCTAAAATCACATTTTCAAAATTCGTATTAGAAAAATTCACCCGGGATATTTCACAAAAACTTAAATCTATACCGCTCAGATCTGCATTTGATAGATCTACGCCTATTAATTTAACACCTTTGAGATTATCACCAAATTGCTCTTTTAATTTAACTGGTTATTTTTTGTTGTTTTGTGCAATGATATATTCTTTAATTTTATCACTTTGTTTGTGAGTTAATCTACCATTCTCATCAAGAGAATTCTCTGAACAACCACCTATAACAAAAACTAATATTAATAGAGCAATTTTATTGATCATTATCTCTGATGTTCCTCAAAAACATTATCCATTTCATCTTCTAAAATTTTACTATTTGAGGTATGAATATTTAGCAATTTTAGCTTTCGATGCAAAGCTGATCTTTCCATACCGACAAAAGATGATGTTTTAGAAATATTATTGTTAAATCTACGCATCTGTGCTGATAAATATTGTCTTTCAAAAACTTCTCTAGCGTCGCGCAGTGGCATCGACATCATGTCTATGTTTGTATCTGGTTTAGAAATTGTTACACCATTACTTAATACATCAGAGGGTAACATATCAGGTTTGACTATGTCATTGCCGTTAGCATATACTGGATTCATGATTAATGTCCACTCAATTATATTGCGTAACTGCCTGACATTGCCTGGCCAATTATATGCTTGCAAAGCTGCTATTGTCTCATCAGAGAATTCACGTTCTTTTAAACCTGAAAATTTAGCCAATTGCTTAATAAAATATTTAACCAATAAAGTGACATCGTCTTTTCTCTCAGACAATGATGGTATTTTAATTGGTACAACGTTTAATCTATAATATAGATCTTGCCTAAATTTACCGCTAGCAATCTCACTTTGCATATTTTTAGTAGTAGCCGTTATAAACCTAACATCAAGCTTAACTTGTTTACCTTGTACTTGCTTATCAATAACTTGGTCTTGCAAGAACTTCAAAAGCTTTATTTGAGCAACTATTGGTAAATCGCTAACCTCATCTATATAAAGTGTGCCATTATTAGCAGCTTCTAGAACACTCAAACGCTTTGAAAACATGCCATTATTATCTTGACGTTCTGAATCCCCAAATAATTCTTGTTGAATTCGGTCAGTTGGCATACATGTTGGACTAAACACTATAAAAGGACCATTAGCTTTTTTAGATTTTTTATGAATTAATCTGGCAGCAAGTTCTTTGCCACTACCTATCTCGCCATGAATCATGACTCTACCAGCTGTTGGAGCAACTTTTTCAATATCGGATTTTAATTTTGAAGTTACTGATGAATTACCAATTAACTCTGTTTTATCAATTACCTTTGATCTCAAATCGAGATTTTCTCTACGTAATTTTGATGATTCCCATGCTCTTCTTAAAACTATCATCAATTTATCATGAGTGAAGGGTTTTTCAAGATAATCATAAGCACCCATTTTAATTGCATTCACTGCTGTCTCAATTGTCCCATGACCACTAATTACAATAACTGGCATTAAAGGATATCTTTTTTTTACTATTTCAAGAATGCCTAAGCCATCGAGTTCACTACCTTGTAACCAAATATCCAAAATGATAGCTCCTGGAACTTTTTCTTCAATAGATTTAAACGCTTGAGTACTATTAGCAGCAACTCTAGAGCTATATCCTTCATCTTTCAAAATATCTGATATTATATCTCTAATATCTAGTTCATCATCGATAATTAACACATCTTGCATAAAATTTACCCTAAAACTTATCCATATAATTGTTTAAAGACAAAACATAGTTTTTGTCTTAATAACTAAGTTAACGTCGACTTTTTAATAAAGCAACATATTAATAACATTTTTACCACATTAAAAGTACTTTTCTTTACAAAAAAGTTAAAGGTTAATATCTGAGAACTATTGCTTTAATTTAAATTTTAACTTTTCTAGATCAAAAATTAACTTTATTGTAGCACCAAATGATGTGTTATTATTTATTTCAATCAAACCATAATGATCTTGTACTATTTTTTTAACAATAGCGAGTCCAATTCCCATACCTGAATCTTTGGTAGAAACATATGCATCAGTTGCCTTGCTTAAAATGTTATCAGCAAAACCATTACCATTGTCCTCTATGGATATTTCAAGCATTTCTTCATTTTGGCTAATCTTAACTATGATTTGCGGTGATGTTGAATGCTCCAGAGATTCTTCGGCATTCTTTAATAAATTTAACATTACCTGATTAATTTGCGTCATATCACCGACAAATTGAATGGCTTTATTATCGCTTTGAAAAATATATTTTATTTTTTCGTAGATGATTTTTCTAGAATCAACTAAGTCTCTAATTGCCGCGGCTATATCAAATTTAATCAACATTGGTAATGGTAGCCTAGCAAAATCAACAAACTCGGCAACAATTTTTTTTATATCATTGGTATGTCTGATGATTATCTGTACATATTTTTTGAAAGTTGTTTTATCTGCCACTTCTATTTCAAATTTTTTGAGTAATCTCTCAGCTGATAAGTGAATTGGCGTAAGAGGATTTTTTATCTCATGTGCTACGCGCCTTGCCACATCTGACCATGCTAAAGCTCTTTGAGCAACAATCAAATCTTTTTGTCCTCGATCAATCTGCTTGATCATTCGGTTAAAAGCACTGGTTAAAATTTTGATTTCATCTTTATTCAAATTTTCTTCAGATAACTGGACAGTTAGATCACCATCTTTGACTTTATCAGTGGCTTCCACCAGCTTTCTAATAGGTCTGACTATTTGGCTTGCTAGAATGATTCCCCAACTGATAGCTGCTAGTAATAATAATAGAGCTATTAATACAAAAGATACCGAAAATCTAATCTGCATAGTGGAAATATTATCTCGTAATCTCCGGTATTCCTGGGCTGCTCCGTTGGTTTGATCTACGTGATCGATAATTTTGTTATCAATTAGTCTACCGACTAATAAATAGGTATCCTCATATTCTTTGAGCTTGATTAACATTTTAATTTTCGTTGGGTCATTTTTAATTTCAACAGTATATCCTTGATTAGCTTTTTCCATTAGGTGAAACGGTATCGAGTTAAACGATAGCGAAAAACTTAAAGGAGTATGAGCAAGTAAGCTATTGGTATTTGCATTATAGACTATTGCTTCATCTAGCGATCGCATTTCAGCTTC
>JAKONF010000127.1 GCA_022702085.1 Rickettsiaceae bacterium
ATGATTTCTTTGACGCCACTTTCAAGGCATCTTTCAAGTAATTCGGGCAACCTCAAATCACTTGGATTGTGACCATTACCTGCAGATAAAGCTCCACCCAGAACATGGTACCTACCGTTAAATATGCCACTACGCTCAATAGCCCATAACTCAGCTACAGTTTCGACGATAGCAATTACTGTTACATCACGTGATGTAGAACGGCAAATATTACATTCGTGATTTGTATCGATATTACCACAAACTTTGCATTTACCAATCTTAGAAGAAGCATTGACCATACCGTCAATTAATCCTTTTAATCTTACATCCTTATCTTGTAATAAATGTAAAATAATTCGCCTAGCTGATCTATTGCCTAAACCAGGTAATTTGGAGAATAAATAAATTAACTGTTCAATTTCATTATTTTGTTTCACGATTTACATCTACAAATTTTTATATCATTCATCTAATCAAAATGGCATTTTAAATCCGGGTGGTAATGACATCCCACCAAGTGCACCATTCAGAGAGCCTTCTGAATCAGCATTAGCTTTTTGCTTAGCGTCATTGAAAGCTGCTACTATCAGATCTTCTAGCATTTCTTTCTCTTCTGGCTTAAATAACGACTGATCTATTTCTATTTTTTTCATTTCAGTTTTACCATTAATGGTCACTACTACCATGCCACCACCTGCTTTGCCAATATATTCATTATCAGCTAACTTTTCTTGCATTTCCTGCATTTTTTTTTGCATGCCTTGAGCTTGCTTTAAAAATTGATTAAAATTTACCATAATTTCAGCCTTATTAGTTGGTTACCTATATATTATTATTTAATTTTTTTGAGCAAGTAATATATCAGAGAGTTTAGCCTCTGAAAAATTTTGTTTAATTAAGTGCCATTGCTCACTAGCTTCTGCTTTGCTGATTAATTTTTCGCGTAGTACTTGTACTTCCGAGGAGCGAGAAATACTAACATGCCATTTTCTACTTGTCCACGTATATAGTATATTTTCAAGCTGCTGCTGAAATTTAACATTAGGATTAATGCAGTTAAGCTTTAAAATTGCTTCTTTTTTTGAGAAATGCTTTATTTCTGTTTCATTGAATAAAAAATAATATATTTCTCGTTCTTTATTTTCGTCAAGATAACGCAAAAACATTGTTATCTCAGAAGAATTATTCTCTACTGGCTTTTCTTCTTTAATATCAGATTTTTTTAATTCAAAGCTGCTAAAATTTGAGGTTTGTACCTTGGTATCTGCATCTGTGGCTTTATCATTACTTTGAATAATATTCGAAGACGCCACCTCATTGATAAATATAGCGTGAATAGCCTTAATGATCAACATTTCAGCTGCAATTAACTGATTATGTGATGATTTAATCTCACCTACTCCCTTACTGAATATTTGCCATAATATTGTTAAGTATGGTAATTCCACTTTTACCAATATGGCTGAAATTTTTTCCTGAAATGATTGATAAAATAAGTTTGTATAAGTTGGCATTAATTTAATTTTGGCTAAGTAGGCAGTAAAATCACTGACAAGTTCAATAAATTTTTCTAAATTTATAGAATTTTGATATAAATTATTTACTAGTTTCAATGCTTGCTCTGTTTGCGCCTGACAAACAAGTTCAGTAAAAATTATCACGACGTCATTTCCAACTGAGCCAAGCATCTTACTTACTATATCAGCATCGATTTTTTCTTGATTTAAGTTTGAGCAGTAATTGGTTACTTGATCAAGTAGGCTAATTGCATCACGTGCTGATCCATCTGCTTTATGCGCTATGATCTCAAGGGCTTGATCTGTATATTTTATTCCTTCTTTATCAGCTATTTTTTTTAATAAAGATGCGAGTTCTATGGAAGTTAATCTTCCAAGATCGTAACGTTGACATCTAGAAATTACTGTTAACGGCACTTTTTGAATTTCAGTAGTAGCAAAGATAAATATCACATGCGTAGGGGGCTCTTCTAAGAGCTTAAGCAATGCGTTGAATGCATTCTTAGATAGCATATGTACTTCATCTATAATGAATACCTTGTATCTACCTAATAATGGTTTATATTCACTGCTTTCAATTATTTCTCTAACGTCATCAACTCCAGTGTGGCTTGCTGCGTCAATCTCGATAATGTCAGGGTGCCGTTGGTGATTAAAGCCAAGGCAATTTTGGCAAGCATCACACGCTTTTACTTTATCTTGTTCTTTTTGCAAATTAGTGCAATTAATGGTTTTTGCTATAATGCGCGCTGAAGTAGTTTTACCTACGCCTCTTATACCGGTTAATATGTAACCTTGACTTAAACGATTGTGACTTATAGCGTAGCTTACAGTTGTTACTAATACTTCCTGCCCTACTAAATGAGTAAAATCTGTTGGCCTATATTTTCTAGCAAAAGAGATGTATTGAGCTGGATTATTCATCATGAATTGCAATAGATTGAATTGCTACTAATTTTTACGTAGCTTAAAAATATTGAGGTAGTTAATAATGACCCACTAAAACCTACTTGGGCTGCTTTCTTTCAAACCTGACCCTCTGAGCAAGATCAATGCCCATTACTAACCTCTTTCAAAATATAATCTTTACGCGCGCTATGCAAGTATAATTAATTAGCTTTGGTATATTTTTTCTCAAGCTCTAGCTCGTTTAGTCTAGGGGGTGGTCCATAAGTATCAGCGTTTTTTACAATAAATAACTCATCAGCAAATTTAGCAATTTTTTCTACTTTGACAAAATTAATTATAATGATGTTGTCATCTTCTAATATTTCAAGTTTCTTTAATTGCTTATCATGTTGGTTGAAGGTAATTTCGCTTTCTTTGTTAGTTTCAAGATGTAGTAATTTAATCTTAAATTCATCTCTGTTAGTTTCAATTAATTCAATTTTGAAATGTTCAATTAAATCATTGCTTTCAATTAACAGAAAATTAAACATGTTTTCAGCAGCTTTAATTCTGCTAAGTTGATTCATCTCATAGTCATAAAATGAGATATAATTTTTGTTACCAACAATCAATATTGGAAAAGGTGCGTAGTAATTACAGCGAAATTTGTGAGGCTTGCTCACTAGTAATTTTCCTTCAGCCTTTTTACCTGTAGAATCGATCTGATTAAAATCAATAGCTACAGAATTTAGGTTTTGCAGCCATTGTTTAAAATGCTCAATCTCTTGATTATTTTTTTCTTCAGCACATGCACTATAGCTAAATGTACAGCTTAGTATAATAATTTTTAGCGAGATAAATAAAATTTTCATTTTATACTTTTTGTTTTACATCATAAATGTTGCTGCATATAATTTCAATCAATTTGAATTAATACTAAAAATACTACAATTATATTTACAAGATCATGAAAATTTCTGCAATTAAAGAACGTCTAGCTGGGGAAGATAGATGCGCTATAACTCCCGAGTCTACTAAATTATTTGTTAAAAAAGGTTTAAAAATATGCGTTGAAGCAGGTATAGGCTACGGAGCCAATTACAGTGATCAACAATATATTGATGCTGGAGCACAAGTTTCTAGCATACCTCTTGAAATTTTAGCTGATGCTGATGTTATTTTAAAGGTTAGACCCTCTCCTTTGGATATTCCATTGAATGAAATCGAATTAGCAAAGCCCGGTGCTATCATAATTGGTTTGCTTTCCCCATACGAAAATAAGCAATATTTACTCAAAATGCTAGAAAAGAAGTTGATTGGTATCACCATGGAGCTAGTGCCACGAATCACCAAAGCTCAGAATATGGATGTTTTATCCTCGCAAAGCAATTTAGCAGGTTACAGGGCAGTTATTGAAGCTATATATGAATTCTCCAGGGCTATACCTATGATGATGACTGCAGCTGGCTCAATTAGCCCTGCAAAAACTTTGGTTTTAGGAGTAGGAGTAGCCGGATTACAAGCTATAGCTACAGCTAAAAGGCTTGGTAGCATTGTTTTTGCTTATGATGTTCGCCCCGATACCAAAGAGCAAGTCGAGAGCTTAGGAGCTAAATTTTTAAGCATAGAGCAAGCAATAGATAAGCAAGATGCCTCTGGCTATGCTACACAAAATAGCACTGCTGAACAAAAAAGACAGGAAGAATTTTTAAGTAATATAGTAAAAAGTTATGACATCATTATCACCACAGCACAAATTCCTGGCAAAAAAGCCCCTCTATTGATTTCAGGAGAAATGATTAAATCAATGAAGCCAGGTTCTGTAATTGTGGATATGTCAACATCAACCGGTGGTAATGTTGAAGGCTCTGAAAAGGATGAAATTATAAAAATTAATGGCGTTAAAATAATTGGCTGGAGTAATCTCGCGGCAAGAATAGCTACTGATGCTTCGAAACTATATGCTAAAAACTTGTATAATTTTATCGATTACTCTTTTAACAATAATAGCTTTAATTTTAGTGATGATTTGGTAAAGCAGATGTTACTCACTCAAAATGGTCAAATTGTTAATGAAAAATTCAAAGGTATCATATGAATCAATTGCCCAAAGTCGTCAAGCAAGCTGAAGAATTAGCCAAGCAATCAAATGATTTAGTTCATAATATAAAGGGGTTATTGGTAAATGATATAACTATTAATATCAATGAAGTCAATCCTCTGATCAATCAATTGACTATATTTATGCTAGCTTGTTTTGTCGGTTACTACGTAATTTGGAAAGTAACTCCAGCCCTGCATACTCCACTAATGTCAATAACTAATGCTATTTCAGGTATTATCATTATTGGTTCAATGCTAAGCGCTAGCTCTAGTGATTTTAGTTTCTCAAGTTTCCTAGGTTATATAGCTGTATTTTTTACTGCTATTAATATTTTTGGTGGCTTTGTGGTAACGCAGCGCATGCTTTCTATGTTTAAAAAGAAATAATTATGTCATTAGATTTAGTTCAATTAGCTTATCTTGTCGCCGCAATTTGCTTCATTTTTGCTCTTAAAGGTTTGTCATCACCAAAAGAAGCCAGATTTGGTAATTTCATCGGTATTTTCGGCATGGTGATTGCTCTTGGGGTAACTGCATATTCACCTGGTTTTTTTCATAAAATGCCAATATTAATTACCATATTAGTCGGCGGTATGGTTGGTACAATTATTACTCGTAAAATTGCCATGACTGCGATGCCTCAATTGGTAGCTGGTTTTCATTCATTTGTGGGGCTTGCAGCAACTCTAGCTTCCTATTCAGCGATTTTAGCTCCTGAAAATTTCAATATAATCATTGATGGACAGATCAAATCTTCTGCCTTAATTGAAATATCATTAGGGGCTGCTATTGGCGCTGTAACTTTCAGTGGTTCAATTATTGCTTTTGCCAAGTTACAAGGTTTAATGAGCTCAAATTCTCTCAAATTTGCTGGCCAACATTATTTTTGCCTGTTGTTAAGCTTGATTTTAGTTTCACTAATTTTCTTTTTTGTTAAAGGACAAAATTTTCTTTTATTTAATCTAATAGTAATTTTATCACTATTACTAGGAATGCTATTAATTATTCCTATTGGTGGTGCTGATATGCCAGTTATCGTCTCTATGCTCAATTCTTATTCAGGATGGGCAGCAACTGGTATAGGCTTTACTATTAATAACAATTTGTTGATAATCACTGGCGCTTTGGTAGGCTCTAGCGGCTCTATTTTGAGTTATGTAATGTGCAAATCCATGAATCGTTCGCTGTTTAAAGTAATCTTTGGTGCTTTTTCTGCTCCTATAATTTTAAATAATGAACAGATTTCTAACAAGGAAAAAGCTGTCAAAGTGAGTAGTACAGAAGATGCAGCTCATTTACTAAAAAACTCTAACAGCGTAATTATTGTTCCTGGTTATGGCATGGCCGTTGCTCAATCGCAGCATGCCATTAAAGAGATGACTCATATCCTAGAAGCTCATAACATTGAGGTTCGCTTTGCTATCCATCCTGTTGCTGGCAGAATGCCAGGACACATGAATGTACTACTTGCTGAATCCAATATAGATTATGACAAGGTACTCGAGCTTGAGGATATCAATCATGATTTTGTCAGAACCGATATTGCTTTGGTAATCGGGGCTAATGATGTTACTAATCCTGCTGCTAAAAATGATCCACATAGTCCTATTTATGGCATGCCAATATTAGACGTTGAACATGCTCGCACGGTACTTTTTATCAAAAGATCGATGGCTGCTGGTTATGCAGGCATTGAAAATGATTTATTTTTTCGCGATAATACTTTAATGCTTTTTGGTGATGCTAAGAAGGTGATAGAGGAAATTATTAAATTTTTAAATGAGAATTGACTTAAACGCCGAAAAAGATTACCTTTCATCTAATTTTGCATTAATGATATTATAACTATGACTGAAGAGAGAGCACTACCTATCCTACCTAAAGCCACTGCTGTATGGCTCATTGAAAATACTAGCCTTACCTTCGAACAAATAGCTGATTTTTGTGGTTTTCATGTTTTGGAGATACAAAATATAGCTGATGGTGATTCTACTCAACATATACAAGGTATGGACCCAATTGCTGGTGGCCAATTAACCAAAGAAGAAATTGATCGCTGCTCCCTAGATTCTAAAGCAAAATTAAAACTGTCTTTCAGTAATGCTGCTATCTTTGCAAATAAGAAGAAGAAAAATGCTAAATACACGCCTAAAGCGATGCGTGAAAATAAACCTGACGCCATATATTGGTTACTAAAAAATTGCCCAGAAATATCAGATAGTCAAATTATTAAGCTTGTAGGAACGACCAAAACTACTATTGCTTCTTTGAGAGATCGCACGCACTGGAATATAAAAAATATTCGGCCGCGTGATCCAGTACTTCTTGGCATTTGTAAACAAAGCGAAATTAATCAGTTGATGTCATCATTTAAATTATCTCCTGAAAAAACTGATGAGCTTCCACCCGAAGAATAATATATTTATATAAATATTTATTTTATTCAGGTGCTATAAGATGTTTTTTTAATAAAATATAAATTAATATAGAATAAAATATATTTAACGTAATTATCCATCTTTTTAAAATTTTAATGGTGATTAAGTGAATGAATACAAAGTTTGAACTTGATGATTTTTTGTTTGGTAGTAATGCCGTTTTTATTGAAGAACTTTACCAATTATATTTATCAGATCCAGCCAAAATAGATTCTAGTTGGAGACAATATTTTCAAAATTTCTCAGGAGTAGATGAAGCTAAATTCAAAACTATTGTCAAGATAGTAGGACAATATGAGATTGATCCTAACGCGAAAAGCAAAAACGATAAAGGTAAGACTCCACTAAACAAAAATTCTAATGATCACAAAGCAAAAACCGTAGATTTAGTCATTACTCAGGATACACAAGAAATCCTCAAATTACGTGCTAAGATGATGATTTCAGCTTA
>JAKONF010000129.1 GCA_022702085.1 Rickettsiaceae bacterium
TCAAAAATGGCAGCTCAAAGAAAAGCAAGAGAGGAAATAGATATAGATATTGCTGAGGAGGACTTAGATATACTATGCGTGATTGATCGTAAATTAGATCAAGGTTATAAATTACACATCTTTTTTAAAAATCTTAAATGGCAAGGAAGGCCCATTAATAAAGAAAAAGATGTTCATTCAGAGCTCAAATGGTTTAAATTTGATGAATTACCAGAAAATTTAGGTGAGCTTGCTAAGGCTGCAATTGAATCTATGCAGACTAAAAAACTATATCATTACAAAGATCACGTAGATCATCATAATAAGCACTAAGCAGCATAATTAAATTAGATTGCAAACCCAAAAACGATACATAACAATATAGCATATGCTTATGCTGTATTGTTGTGTAGCAATTACTGTTGCTCCAATTTTTAAGTAAAAGATATATAATAGCCATTTTTAAAAAGCGTAGATAAACTTGTAAATAAAGATTTAAACAAAAATTCTAGATATGTTTTGTATTGTTAGAAAAAATAATTTCGTAAAAGTAAGTATTATACTTAAATATGCCACATAAAAAATTATTTCTAGAACAAAAAATTTGCCAAAAATGTAAGCGCCTGTTTGCATGGCGAAAAAAATGGGAAAAAGTTTGGAACAGCGTAAAATATTGTTCTAAAAAATGTAAAAGCAATCGCAATTAATTATATTTCATGGAGCTGCGTCAATTATTTCAGTGCATAATCATCCAAGCAATGATCCTACCCCTTCTAAGGAAGATATAAACTAACTAAAACATACTATACTAACTGAGTTGCTTATTTGCATCTAACTAAGGAGAAGACTTACCATTAAAGTTATAAAGAAATTAATATAGATATCTGGTAACTGTTTTTTCATATTTATCAGATATCTATTGTTATCAAGAGGTGTTACTCGTTTCCTTTAGCATCTTCGCTGTAAGCTAATCTTTTAACTTTGTGTGCTCTCACCAATGACTGATGCAAAGATTATTTCGGTATCAGTATCAATTGGGTTACTACTTGGCAAAAGATTTGAATGTGTTGATTGATCTTTGGTCTGAATCTGAATACCAGCTATATCTAATAAATCACTAAAAATAACATATAAATCTTCAATGAGCTCATTTTTTATCTCAGTGCAGTTCTCATCATTGTTATTTTTTACAAATGAACTCAGTAAAGATATCATGGCTTGTGTTTTTAATGGGAGTATTTTAAAAGTGTTAGTAAATATTTCTTCAACTTCCACCAAATTATTTAGCATGGAATCTTTTGCTGCTTGTTGAATTATTAACTCCAGACCCGCTTTACTTTCTTCTTCGCTGCCCTTGGTAAATAATTTTTGTGTTATGTTTTTCGCATTTATCTGTATTGATTGTAATAGATCATATACCTGATCCTTATTTATTGCTTGTGACAATTGTTTATTGAGATGATGCTTGAATATTTTACTATTACTTTCTTGCAACATTTTTGTTGTATTCTCATCTAGATTGTTTACATCAATTATGTGCTGTTTTAATAAATCAATTATATCCTTGACATATAAGCATGTGTCTTCTTTTTTCTCAAATAATTCTTGTATTATAATTGCTGATTTTATTAGTTCTCTATCAAACAATTTATCTACAGCTGCGTTGCTATTATTTATTAGCCTTAGTATAAAATTTGCTTTTACCAAACATTTCATATTAAATCTCGCCTCTGGAGTGTATTCTACCCAGGTACTATTTATTTTCGTATTTAAACCATCTGGAAATGTCTGACATCCTTTCTCAAGCAACAATTTAACAATTTCTGTATGATTATCTTGTGATGCTATAATTAAAGCAGTTTCTTCGTTTGGATCTATAGCATTAATATCAACTCCTTCCTTTATTAACACTTTAACAACTTCTGTGTGACCTTGTGTTAACGCCATATGTAAAGCATTCCAGCCTTCTTGATCTACAGCATTAATATCAGCTCCTTCATCTATTAACACTTTAACAACTTCTGTATGACCACTTTGTGATGCTATATGTAAAGCATTGAATCCTTTTTCAACTGTAACAGCATTGATGTTGGCTCCTTCATTTATCAACACTTTAACAACTTCTGTATGACCATATAGCGATACTATATGTAAAAGAGTATTGCCTTCACGATTTACAGCATTAATATCTCCCATCTCACTTAGATATGCCTTCACAAATCTTGTAATGGTAGCACTCACAATTTTTATAGCAGTAATATCTTCAATTGCCCTTGACGAAATCGACTGAATGGAATCTATAATATGATTGATGTTATCTGTTTTTTTGCTCATAAAATTAAAAATAATAAATTATTGTCAATAAGATATCTTAATTAATATTAAAAGTCAATTAAAAAAAATTAATTGCTATTTTAACTATTAGTAATCATTATTGACTCTGCCATCTACACTATTCTAATTATTTATTATGTTTAATTTTTTGATAAATCTGCTAGTGCTTGTAATTAGAGCTATATTTTATTAAATAAAATATGAAAAAGGAGCTATTACATTTTCAGCTAAAAATATAGTTAACATACACATAAATGAATGGGAATACTACATAGAGCCTGATTAGTTGCTCATTTTTTGATTAGATATAAAATTAATACTCAAGCGTACAGGCTCTGATTTGTTCTGAGCATTGGCACATCTGGCTACAGCGCATCACATTACCAAGAGAAAGACAAGCATGGCTTGCAGTAGTTTTAGTGGCGGTGGGACTGCTCCTAGTGCTTTTGGGCCAGAGCTCCGCATGCAGTATGCTAGAGGCAACAACCGCCTCGATGCTACCTACGCCTCCATGGACACAGAGAGAGTTGCAGAGGCTTGGGAAGGAGGAGCTAGAGGAATTTACGACAGAGCTGCTCACAACATCACCACTCAGACTAATGAGCTCATTAGGCTAGTCTCCAGCCCCTCTGCCATAGCTGATGAGTTTGCGGACCAGCTTTCTAACGCTGCTGAGGCTGCTAGTAATATTTTTCGCTCATCTTCTAATACTACCTATACTGTAAATTACGTTGAGCCAGCAGAGGATGAACTTAACTCTGAAGATGAAGATTTTGGCTTTGATGATACTGAAGAGATTGATGATGCGCAATAAAGACGGTAGTTCTATTGAACATTGGAAAAGTTCACTACCAAGAGAGAAACTTTTTTAGGTAAAGGTAAAAGAGCTGAAATTCACTTTTATAAGAACATTGTAAATGGTAAAACATATTTCGGTGAAGATTATAAAATAAAAATAATATCTTCTGAAAAGGTAGCGAAATAATATGATAGTAGAATTTATAAACAATCCCCAATCTAAATATCCTCAAAATGGTATAGATTTTGGAGTGAGAATGTTGGTATTAACAGTAGATGTTAGTTTATCATCGCAAGATATCTTTTATACTTTAGTTAATCAAGATGACATAAACCTTACTGCAATTTCTCTGTGCTGGGATAATTTTAAAATAATTTGTAATAAAATGCCTTCCAACTGGGTAATTAAATACAAAGAAGATAAAACCTATGGGAAAGAGCTTG
>JAKONF010000189.1 GCA_022702085.1 Rickettsiaceae bacterium
AAAAACTTGCACTTGTTGCTTCAATGCGAAAAATGGTAATTATTCTCAATAATATTGTTAAAAATAAACGACCATGGCAAAAAGTTTATCAACAAATCCTCTTGACTTCTTAAACACAATCACCGGGAATTAGAAAAACCGTAAACTAAGAACAGCCACAATAGCCTTTAAAATGAGAAAATAATCTCATCTCTGAACATAGCTATTATCTCCCCGAGTGTGCCAAGAAAGCTGTAACTAACATGGTGGAAGGCCCACCGAGATCGAGCTGGTATGAGCAGGTCTCAAATGACCTTAAGCTGCTGTATTCTAAGGGATATGGTGGTGAGCGTTTAAGGAAAAGGCCAGGTAGCTGGTCACGTGCGATCTATGGAGGTAAACGAGAGTGAACTACTGTAATTAAGTGTCGAAAGATGATTAAGTTCTCTGTCAAAATCTGCGGTCTTCGGGGTCTGGAGAGAAGAGGTAACAAAGTGCCATACAAAACTTAGGTTACTGACGAGCGGCACAGGAGGTAGTACGAACATAGATTAGGGTTAGTTACGGAACTTGGGAACCAGCAGTAAATCTTTCCAACTGCTGGGGCAGATACAGTTGTAGTAGTGATGAAGCTTTTGTAATGGGAGTGAAGCGAAGAGCTGTATGTGGAAAGACAAAAGATAATTAACAACTGACAAAGGAGGATTAATTAGACTTATGTCAACTAGATATGAAATAACTCAAATATACACTAGCATTATCTTTTTCTTTTCAAGTATTGGATTAGATTCAATTGACAGTAAAAGAATAAAGATAAATAGCTGGTGAAAAGTAATGACAATACTCTGTCTAATTCTAAAAATTTATAGAAAAGGCCAGAACTCATAAAATTAACAGGGTAGGTAATAAACTTTTCTGGCCATAAGCTTGCTTTATAGATTAAGCTTTTGATGTGCAAGTAGAATAGAGAAAGGAGAAGGAGAACTTAAGAAAATCATATCTATACTTTGAATTATTCTACTTGCTTTCGCTCAGTATTCATAATGAATACTGAACAAAATTTTAATTCTATACTTATATTTTAATTTAATAAGCTATAATATAGTTTAAATTATTGTTTGTCTAGTAAATTCAGCTTAAAAGTTGTGATACTGCTATTATTTATAGTAAGGTGAGTCAACCAATAAGCAATTGGAAATTTGAGAAGCGTAAAGCAGAACTTTGAAAAAATGTTCAATTTGTCAGATGAAAGTAGAGACTGATAATATCAAATTAAAAGAAATAAAAACGGTTAAAGCAGTATCAAATAATCATAAGATTGATAAAAAATTATAGGTATTGAGCTCTCTGCTTTAGATAAGAAAAGAATAAATTTCACACCTGTAAAAATCAAGCAAGCATCAGATAATTAATCATATAAGCTTATTCAATTATATTAAGAAAGAGAGCTTAAAGCTCAATAGCTCTGTCTTCACCAATCAATTCTATTATACTAGAACCGCTTTTTTCTTGTTTTTGTGTAAATATGATTCCAAGGTCCATCTGTAGATAAACATATTCGGGCCTGTTGCAAATAGGAAATTGAGAGTATAGATTAAGATAAAAAACAATTGTAAAAACTATAAGATCTACTCAATTCAACGGTAGGCACTTTGAAGATTTAATTTGCAATGTTTAAGATGGTACCTAAAGTATCCAATAAGTTATAGGCAATTATCAGAGATGATAAGTGAGCGAGGCATTAAGGTTAATCACACAACAATTTATAGATGGGTCCAACATTACTCCCCTGAGTTTTACAAGCAAGCACGTTTTTATGCAAAACCTATAGGCTTTGTATGGCACGTAGATGAGACTTAAGTTGAAGTTAAAGGTCAATGGAAATATTTATATCGTGCTATAGATGGTGCTGGTAGAACAATAGACTTTTGGTTATCACACAAACAAAATACTAAAGCTGCTTTATATTTTTTTAGAAAAGTCCTAAAGAATTGTTATGAACATCCTTGCTGCATTTATACAGATAAGCACAGCAGTTTAAAGAAAGCCATTAATTTGTTAAAGCAACAGGAGATAATTTGTACAAATACTAAACACCTTACTGACAAGGCACTTAATAATAAAATCGAGTCTGATCATTTTAGAATAAAGCGAATAATTAAGCCCATGCTAGGCTTTAAATCTTTTCATACAGCTTGGCGGTGCATTAAAGACTTGGAAGCTATGCTCATGATTGTTAAAAATCAAACGCTAGGAATCACTAAAACTCTAAACGATCAAATTAGATTTATTCACCAATTATTTGACGTTTACTCTACCTATAAATACATTAATTGATGATATTCTCTCTCATTTTATCTTAATCTATACTCTCAATTTCCTATTTGCAACAGGCCACATAATGCTAGTTTTTATTAATAATGGTAACCCAAGTATATAAACCTTTGTAACTTATAAGTACACCCATAATGACATTAAATTATATCATATATCAATGAGTTATATATTATATCATTGAATATTTATTTGATTTTGCAAGGCATTACCCAACGTTGTTATTTGATCATCTAATAAAAAATATTCGTGATTGTAATCATGAAGTGAATTATCAGTTGATTTTTTAAGCTAAACCTAGAATCATATCAGTTATTTTCAATAATGAAGTTTTTTATTGTCTGAAGTAGTCTTGACTTTACTTAAAAGATCAATAACTGCTTCTTTTTTACTTTTAATATTATCATTGCTATATCTTAGATCCTGGTCATAGAGAACTTGATAAAAATTTTTAACTAGAACACTTTCATATTCTGGTATATTATTGTGTTTATTAATTGTTTAATCACATCTTGATATTTAGTTTTCATTATATTTCTGAGTTTGTTTTATAATATATACCTGATTATATAAAAATTTTGGCCCAAAGGGAACAGAATAATCTATATATGTATAATGTCATCTAAAGAATTACTGTGATCATGAATAGTATAGGGTGTTATTCTAGGAAATCTAAACCATTGTTTTTCATAAGTGGCGTGCACTTGTATTATATAAGGTTCCTTGACTATATAGATGTTGCTCCATATTAAGTACTTGTTTAAAACCTATTAGCTTAGTTTTAATTCCAAAAAAGTTATATTTTTCATCTGTATTATTTTCTATGCTGTCCAAATGTTCCACCTATAAAACCAAAAATTGTCTTTGAAGATAATTTCAAAAAAATATTTTTATAGGATCAATAAATTAGATAGAATTAAGGTTACAATTTAAATTATAGGTATTATAATATGTTATATTTTAACTTATGATTAGATAAATTAAACATAGAAAATAATACAGATGAAAAATATAACTTTTTTGGAATTAAAACTAAGCTAATAGGTTTTAAACTAGTTAACTGTGTGAAGGTATGAAAAGAAAATTGAATCAAATATATGCAAGAGACGACCAAGAAATAAAACAATATAGTAAAGAAGTAAGATTTATAAATAAAAAAAGCTATTCATGTGATGAAGCGCAAGAAATGAGCTTTGAAGAAAGAATTATAGAAATAGCCCGAAATGGTTACGAAATAGAACTTGAATCATTACTAAAGAGATATCCTAAATTAGTCAATACAAGAGATGAAAAAGGCAACACAATATTACAATTAGCAGCCTTAAGTGATACTTCAGCAATGGTGCAGTATATATTAAATAAATACCCAGAGCTGGCTTTGGTAACAAATAAAAATAATGAAACAGTCTTATACAAAGCAACTCAAGCTAACAATACTAAAAACTTAGATTTGTTACTTAACTTTATGACTAAAACAGATAATTTAAAGCTAATAGAAAATCAAGATAGCGATGGCGATACAGTTTTGCATTTAGCAGCTCTTGCACATAATCCAAAAGCGATAAAAAAAATAATTAAAGTATGCCCAAAACTTGGCCAAATAACAAACAATCATCAAGATACTCCTTTACATTCAGCTGCTCGAATTGATTGTTTAGAAGCATTAAAGGTCCTAATAAAGCAGTATCCAGATCTTCTTAAGGCAAAAGACGATCAAGGAGATAATGTTTTATCTTCGGCTATTTTATGTGATTCTACTAATGTGATTGAATTTCTCACCAAAGCAGATCATGAACCAGTTAGTAATCAAAATACGGAGCAAAGTAGATCAAAAAGACTTGAAATTGGTTATATAAACATTGTAGATGGTAACTCATACTCACAGGTTAAAGTGATAGAGATTACAGGAGATCATAATGAATTATAAATAAGCAACAGGATAGGCAGGATAGGTAAAATAGTCAATTTCAACCCAATAAAATTAAAGTTAGATCTATTATCAAGCAAGTATCAAGATCTGCGTTGTGTAATTTTAGCTAAGTTTATATGCTTGAAGTTCTACTTAAAGTTAAACACAATATATTTTTTAAATAAAAAATACATATTACTTATTACTTGATATGTGAGAAGAACTATTATAATCAATTAAAGATGATGACTTAATAGATGTTAGAAGTTTAATTAGCAAGATAAATATTCAAGAACAACAAATTAATCAATTAGGCTTTGTTTTGCAATATAGCGCTGCAATAAATTATAGAAATTGAACCTAAGCTAATTGACTTTCTGACCCAATAATATGGCTTAAATTTACTGCATTATGCCGTTTCATCTATAAAGAAACTATAGCCATGTAATTATGATAACAAAAGATCGATTGAATCAATAAATATGACAGAATTTGACTGCTTTTGTGAATTAATGGGCATGACAAATTCTTCTGAATTTAATTTTTATATGCTGCTGATGTTTGTAAGAGCCTTCTTTACATTTTCAATGATTAAAAAATATTTCAATTTTTTCCGTACAATTTTTGAATTCTTACCATTGAATAGGATATATTTTAGTGTCTTATAAGTTAAAATTAAACATATAGGTAATTATGTGGGAGCAGTTATTAACAGCAATTGCCAAAGGCGACACAGAATCGGCGATAAGATTAATAAACTTAATGAATCATGTTGATTTTAAAAAGAATTATAAAAATCTTTCTTACAATCAAATACCTCTACACTATGCAGTATACCTTAGACGCGATGATATAGTTGATGAGCTCCTGAAAGTGAGACCTGAGCTAATAAGAACTATTGATAAGAATGGAAGAACCGCCCTGCATGTGGCAGTAGATATTTTAAATAATGAGATCATAGTAAATAAAATTCTTACAGTAGCAAATAAGATTCTAACGCACAATCATAATATCTCAGGAGGATTGCAATATAAAGCAGAGGTAACTAATACAGTTGAACTTATTCTAAGCACTGTTGCTGCTGAGTGCGCCGTTGAAAATATATTAGAAAATGATTTAGAAGACTATTTTAATTTATATAGAGATGAGAGATTAATTCTAAACAATAATAAGATAAATAATTTAATGATAGAAAATACCAATTCTTTAATCAATAAGTTATTGCACTTAAAGCTAGATGATAAAGATCAAATTAGTATATCACCAGCTATCATATTCGAGCACAAGAATTTATTGATAGTAAGTGTCACTGCTGCTATAGAAGAAGTGATGGGCAGCGGTAAGATCGCAGTTATGCCGATTTACCTTGGTGTTAATCATTGGGCTGCATTAGTAATAAAAAAACAAACAGATAGTTCTTTACAGATTTTATATAACGATCCTAAGGGTAACTCATTAATGCATGAGAAAAATTCAAGTACCATCCTCAGATTCATCTCTAAAATAAACTCAAAAATGACAATAGTAGATATAGGATTCAAGCAAGCAAATGATGATGAAGGTTTTGTTACTGTTGATAATTTAATAAAGCTTGCTACCAGTGACACTAGCAATTTGAATAAAAAACAGCTACAAAAGTTACTAAAAACTGATAACTATGATGTTGCTATTTGTGATCAACAGTCAGTTGAATTTGATATTGAAATTTTACATGCACAAGCTGAGCTTTTTTCTAATAGCAAAAATGAAGTGAAAATGGTAGGTGATAGTAGTGATTAGATTATGGTAGTTCTTGCTGCTTCCTAACTGGCCGCAGTGGCTCTATACATTTGAACTATAAACATTTTGAAATGATTTAAATTAAGTACACCCAAAGTATGCAGTATTTAGTGAACAAAAACTCAATAATCTAAAACTAGACTTTTCTCAAATAAAAGCATCCAAACACCAGTCAAACACTGTAAAAATTACCAAAAAATGATTATTGTATAGCTGTTATCTAATTTGTATACTTTGAGCTCAATTTGAATTATTATACAAAAAATAGCGAAAAACTCCTATGCCATACTCTAAATGTACAGTTTATTTCCATAATTCATCGAACATTTTTTGATTTATAATATTACAAAGTATAACTATCATCTTATGACAAACATTATCACTAAAATAGGCTACGCACGTACATCAACAATTGAACAAAACCTAGATGCTCAAGTTATTGCTTTGAAA
>JAKONF010000015.1 GCA_022702085.1 Rickettsiaceae bacterium
CGCCGCGCGCTCTACAAATTTCACCAATTTCTTTTAGAGGTTGGATAACGCCTATTTCGTTATTAACAATCATTACAGATACTAGCATGGTATCTTCAGTGATAGTTTTTCGTAAAACGTCAAGGTCGATTATTCCATCTGAACCAACTGATAAATAGGTAACCTTAAATCCCTCCTCTTCTAAATGCCTACAAGCATCAATTACGCATTTATGTTCAGTACTAACTGTAATTATATGCTTTTTCTTAGTACCATAAAATTTAGCAATGCCTTTTATTGCTAGATTGTTTGATTCAGTAGCACCAGAAGTAAAAATTATCTCCCTAGCTTCAGCACCAATTAATTTAGCAACTTTATGGCGCGCTTCCTCAATTGCACTTTCTGCTTCCCAACCAAATGAATGACTACGAGAGTGAGGATTACCAAATTTTGTGGTAAAATAAGGTAACATTGACTCTAATACTCTTTTATCCATTGGCGTTGTAGCTTGATAATCAAGATAGATTGGAAAAGTACTACCCCCGGCTATTAATTTATTTCTTAATTCACTGACTTTAGCCATTTTCGCTTTCCTGTTCATTTTTTATTTGAAAAATTTTATGATTTATACATATTTTTATAAACTCTTCAATATCATCAATTTTTTGATTATAGCCTAAAGAGATTCTGATGGCAGATTTTGCCTGTTGTTCATCAAATCCCATAGCACGCATTACATGTGATGCTCCGACTTTACCAGAAGAACAAGCAGAGCCTGAACTAACTGCAATCCCTTTTAAATCCAGATTTATAATTATAGCTTGGTTATCTATACCTTCAACTGAAATTAATGTAGTATTTGGTAATCTTTCGGCCTTTTTAGCTATGATGTTAACCTTAAAATTCTCTTCTAAAGTTTTTTCAAGTTTTTGCTGTAAATTTCTCATATGAGCATTTCTGTCTGCAAGCTCTATACTTACAAGTTCTGCAGCTTTACCAAGACCAACAATTGCTTCTATATTTTCGGTGCCGGCTCTCAGAGATTGCTCTTGCTTACCGCCATAAACTTGAGCTTCAAGGACAAGATTTGCTTTATAAATTAATGCTCCAGCTCCTTTCGGACCGCCAAATTTATGAGCAGAAATAGTAAGAAAATCAGCACCCAATTCTTGCATATCAATCTTGATTTTTCCAGCAGCGCAAGTGGCGTCACAATGCATCAATGCTCCATAGTGATGCACCATTTCTGCAATTTCTTTCACAGGTTGAATAGCACCAGTTTCATTGTTAGCAAGCATCACTGAGACTAAATTGTAGTTTTTGGTTTTTAATTTTTCTTCAAGATCATTTAATTGTACAATTCCTGCGTTATCTACATTAACTATTTCTACATTATCTAAGCTAATTTGCTGCTCGAAAATTGAAGCATGTTCAATAGCTGAAATCAAAATTTTTTCTTTGTCATTCTCTTGCTTGTTAGAAAAATTATTCAACATTAGATTATTAGCTTCAGTTCCTCCAGAAGTGAAAATAATTTGATATGCTCCTCGATTGATATTTAGCATATTCATCAACTGCATCCGTGCTTTTTCTATCAGGCTTTTACCTTTACGTCCTAGGCTATGTACAGAAGAAGGATTAAGTGGTTCGTCTCCTATATCTAGCATTGCTTGACGTACCCGCTTATCAAGTGGCGTAGTAGCGTTGTGATCTAAGTAGATCATAATTGCTGAAGATAGCTGGGCACTTGACCATCAACCAAATCCGCAACTGAAATATGAGTGAAATAGTTACGTATTTGATCTCCCAAACCTCGCCATAATTCATGTGTTTTACATTTGATATTACCAGGCATACAACTAGTTTTGCTTTCAGTGCATTTAGTCATTTTTATATTTTCACTTACTGCATCAAAAATATTAGCGATATTAATCTTATCTGAACTATTATTTAAAATATACCCACCACCGGGCCCTTTAATAGATTTAACTAAGCCCGCTTTCTTCAGCTTACAAAATATTTGCTCTAGATATTTTAGAGATATGTTTTGAGCAGCTGACAATTTAAGTAAAGAAACTGGTTTATTAAATTTGGATAATGCTGCAAGCTCGAGTAATGCCATTACTGCATATCTACCTCTAGAAGTTAACATCATAAAATATAGTATTTCTAATCTTCGTATAGTTATGATTATAATCTTAACCTACTTTTTTAGTTAAGTATTTAAATATCTACTTTATTTACAAAGAATTAAATTGTTAACTATTCATTAATTTTTTAAATTTATATTATATGGATGTAACTTAATCTATTGCGGATATGCCCAAATGCGAACGTGAGTGTAGAATGTTATATTGCTATACTGAAAATCTTGATGAAAATGTATTTTTTTCAGAATATCTATTTGCTACAGATGCGCAAAATAATTATTTCTTTATATATTATGACGATAAAATTATTGATATCTATGTTCCAAATATAAATTATGAAGTTGAAATAGGGGGATAGTTTTCTGACTCTTTTGCTGAAATTAAAAACTTATAAATTAGATGAAAAACTCAATTGATTTATATAATCATTACCAACCTTTACGAGAATTTCCTGACTCATATCTACCTATAGATAGGTATAAGAAAAGTTACTTTGAACTACACGGACGTTTATTTATCTATTGCTATGCACCAGCTAATATTATCTACAGTTGCTCTTGCTATAATAATATAAAAAATGCAGATGATGTGGGCGATTTTTTAAGAGATAGAAATATTCAATTAAAATTAGGTTGTAATTTTCTTAATCACGTAGAAGATTTAGAGGTTTTTCATCAAGATTTTTTAAAATACTTTGTAGTTGATAATCCTATTTTCTATACTAGCCATGATTATGATCCTGAAGATCATATGTGCAATAGCGAAAATAGCGATTCTAGTAGTGATGCATCCGACGATAATGATTATTGGAATATGGAAATTGAGCTCATTACGCGTTCTGAAACATATTTAGAATAGATATAAATGATATAATTACACAGATGACTAAATCTATTGAAATACATAATTATTATCAAGTATTGCAAGACCTTCCTGATTCATATTTACCTAAATTTCCTGAAGATTCGTATATTATGGTTGACGTTGACGATCATAACATTCTCATTTATTACGAAGCACATAACAATACCCTGCGCGTGATGGATTTAGATCTACATAGCATTGATGAATTAGCCAAATTAGCCCATTATTTTGCTGAAAATAACATATATCGCAAAGATTTATATGATATCTCACAGTCAAATCTATTAAG
>JAKONF010000056.1 GCA_022702085.1 Rickettsiaceae bacterium
CAATTAATAACTAATGAAGTAATAGAAGAATGCGCCAATATCAATCCTGAACTTAATGTCATTGGTATTAAAAGAGAAGTCAATAAACTTAAAGAAAATTTTGCTCTTTATTAAAAATCATTGATAAAAAACAACAAAAAACAATTACAATGATTGGATAATAACGATATGCTTAAAGCTTTCCATAACAACTATTTCTTTGCCTTTTGTGTGCAATATTTCTTGATCTTTTAAAACTAAGTTTTTTGGAGATGGTAATAAAGTCATTTATCACCTTTTACTTTACTAATATGTCAATCACTATATTTTGTTTTTTTGCTCATAAATAGCTGCAACTTTATTAATGCGGGATAAAGTTTCGTTAATTAACCTTTGCTATTGTAGTTTATAATAATTTGGCCTTCTTGAACTTCTCCAGTATCTCTTTGCGGTTGTCTAAAAAAATCTTAGGATGCTTCTCAGCAATAAAGAGAATAGCAACTCCAGGAGAAGAGGGAAACCTTCTAGCTTCTTCCCAGCTTCGGTACGTCTCATAATTAACCATAATCAATTCAGAAAAGTTTCCTTGGGTCATTTTGTATGAAGCTCTTATGGCCCTTATTCTCTTTGGCTCCATGTTATGGTTGCCAAAAAGAGAATCCGCAAAAAGCCTAGCTAAATCTACTTCATTCTTATTTTTCTTCTTTTTGTACATATACACATTTTTTATATTACTAGTTTAGGCATTTACCCTCTAATCTACGCTGCTCCATAGTCACTGCTTTAGTTTTTCATTGTTTACAATTCTTATCCACTTAGCTACATTCACACTGAATTAAAATTATTTTATTCATTCTTAGACTTGAATATTAGATAAATGTTCTAACTATATTTAATATTTTTAATTATTTATATAATTGCTTACTTAACCAATTTTTGTCAAATTGATTTTTAGAAGTTGTTCAACTAAATTATATAATTTTATCAGAAGATAATGCATCATTGGTTAGGAGTGATGCACCAAACCATAAAAAATGCAGATATTCCTCATTGGTTTATGTCTTTTGTTTCTTGATAAGAGTACATGGCATAGGAATACTACAAATGGAAAGCTAAATGGTCTAGAGCAAGGAGCTGTTAAAAAAATTGGTAGCAGACTTAAGTTTAGCAGCTATTGCTTCAAAGGATGTACTCACAAAAAAGTGGTAAGGTCTGGTCTGCAAGGTTAATATTTTAAACTCTTTGCCGTTGAGTTCTTTGAGATACCAAGCAAAATCAAAAGCGAGCGATGAATTGCAGTCGGCACCAACAAATACGACAAATTTTTCTTGACTAAATTATTAAACTACAAGTAGGATAAATTATCTTAATAATAACTTATAGTATTTTCATGAAAAGTAATTTATTTTATAATCTCGAGAGAGCAGAGAGTAATTTAACAGATGCTCAAAAAAAAGTAAACGATGTTAACAATGCTAGAGGGAGTTACAACTACGTAGTTACAGTTCCTTATACACATAAGTGTAAAGTATCATGCGGGGGATGGCTTAAAACAAAATGGGTTTGGAAAACAGAAACTAGACACAGAAATGAAATAAGATTTGATCAAGGACGCTTTGACAGAGATTTAGCTGAACCCAATAAAAAACTAACGCAGGCGAAACAAAATTTCAATGAAGCAGAAAAGGCAATCAGAAACGAAACGCAGTCAATGAATAATCAATTGACGCAAATTAATAAATTAACAAACGAAACAAACAGTCTTAATAATAGTAATAATTTTCTTCAGAATAGTTTGTCAAGCCATCACATAAATTCGTGTAATGCTGTTAGCAGAGTGCAAAATTTTAGACTAAAGCAAGAAGATTTAAAGAATCAAAAAAATAAATTTCTTCAAGAAACAAAATCTCTACCAAATAAAATAACTCAACTTAAAAATGATAATACTAATAAACAAAATCAATTAGATGATTTAAATAGACAAAACAAGCAGGTAACAGAGAATAAACTAAATTCTTTTGAGATTCTCCAAGAAAAATTACAAAGTCTCTCAGAAGTAGAGAGAGCGCAGGTTGCGCATAAAATGATTGCTAATAAAGATCAAGTAATTCTTCAAATTTTAGAAAAAATAGGATTTTTTGTAGAAAAAGTAGCTCAGATAGCTGTAGATAAAAATCAGTTAACGATTTTTAATTATTGTCTTGATAAAGGAATTAATTACGATCTGCTAATCAACGAACAAGATACTTTAGCTTCTTGTATACTAAAAAGTGGCAATGTAGATTTCATGAAGCAACTTTTCTCTTCTGGGCAAGAGCTGAAGATGACGCTATTTATGGCTTGCGTAAATAATGACTTTTCTAGTTTAGAGGTGCTATTAAAACATGACAGCAACATCCTACAAAAATTTAAGGAGATAGAGGGGTGCGGATTTAGCCTGCTACAATACGCAGTAGCAAGTAATAATGCTGCTTTAGTTGATTTTGCAGTTAAGCACGATGCAGATTGTTTTAAAGAAGCTATAATTGGCTATAGCAGTTATTTTGAGATGGCTTTAGTCTATAATTCTACTGAGATAATCAAATCATTAAGCGCAAATTGTGATGTTGAACAAGAACTAATTAATCTAGTTACTACTAATCAATTTGATCTGTTTAATAGAGCAATCAACTTAGTTGATTTAGCCCAAGAAAAAAATCTTTCAATTATAAAATCATGCATTGACAATAATTGCTTTGATATAGCAGAAGTTGTTGCTCAAAAGATCAATGACATCAAGCAAGTATTTTTGATAGCTCTGGGTCGTGGTGATTTAGAACTTATTAGTGTTCTTATTGCTGCAAAACCTGAAGAACTTAGCCCTGAATACTGCACTAGTTTGATAGAGAATAATCACGATGAAAATATCAGTTCAATATTATCGCAACTTTTAATGCAAGCCTCTGATGAAGCTATGGACTATTCACGACAAGCCACAGGGGAAGAAGGATATGGGAGTTACGACCAATAAATATAATTTTAATTCAATAATCAAAATTGAGGAAGATATGAGTAAGAAATTGAAAAATGACTTTGAAAAAGCCGAAAGAGAATTATCTACCAAGCGAGATAGTATTCAGATGCTGGAGCGAAAAAAAGCTGAACTTGAGTCTCAAAACAAAGCTCTACACGAAATAAAAAGTTTAGATAATCAAATTAAAAATCTACAACAAGAAGTAGATCATATAAAGCCAGAGCATAATAGATTAAAAAATGAATATGAGCAAAGTTTGCAATTAAATCAGAACTTAGAGAATGAAATAAATAATCAAAAGGAGCAAATAAATAAGAGCAATGAGCTAACAAGTATATATGATAATCTGCTCTCAAATCTTGATAGTATTCTTAGTGAATATAGTGAATTTGTAGGGCAAAGAATTGATCCTATTAAAATGGTAATACAAAAATTACCTCAGAGTGAGATGCATAATAGCACGGCATTAAAGGAATCTTGCGAAAAACAAAGCAAAGAAGCTTTTAATGAGCTTTTAAAGAAAATAACTGATATTAATGCGGTTGATTCGCAAGGCATAAATTTGCTTATGTATTCTTTAAAACATGGTTTTTGGTATGGAGTGGATAAATTACTAGAACTTGGCGCAGATGTTAATCTCACTGATCAGCAAGGTCGCAGTGCTTTGCACTATGCTTCTACTATGCCACATATGAATTCTATAATAAAAATTATTGAACACTCAAATGATGTTAACTTAGCAATCCCAGAGAATGGTGATACGCCTTTGCACTGCTTATTAAAAAATGTAGGTAAAGATAAGATATGGGGTAGCGAGCTTTCTTCCTTGATAGCTACAAGAAAAGAAGGCACTACATTATTTATAACTGAAGAAATATATGTTACAGGAAACTTTATTATTGATGGTGGTAATGTAACTTTTAAAAGAAGTGTTGGAGGCATGCGTAATGATGGTTTCACTATCAACCAGAAAAAAGCTTTATTAATTTGTAAAGCTCTACAAAGTAAAGGAGCTGATTTTACTGTTAAGGATAATTTAAACTCATCACCATACTTGTATGTTTGCAAAAATCAGCAAACATACTTGATTAATCAATTGAGAGCAGAAGGCTTTATTGATATTGAAAAGTTAGACTCTACAGGATTCGAGGCAGCAACTAGTTACCTTGCACTTAATGATCAAGTAGTCTTAAAAGATTTTATAAGCAAGCATCCTCTTAGCCTCAAAAGCACTGATGCTAATGGCGATACATTATTACACTACGCAGTACAATTGCAAAACATAGATTTAGTATTGCTGTTGCTGAAAGCAGGAGCCAATGTACATGCAGTTAATTCTGACCATATGACGCCAGGAGTACTGGCTATAACAAAAGGTAATTCAGAGATAGCAAAAGCTTTACTTACTCTAGAATCTAATGCTGACAAAACAAACGCTCAGGGCTTGTCACCTTGGCACGTTGCTGCTTACGTTGGAAGTAAAGATATAGCAGAGCATTTAAGAACAAAAGTAAAAGATATTGATCATCAAACAACAGAAGAGTTAGGACTTACTGCTTTATTATTAGCTACGCAGCAAAATCAGCATGCTATGGTAGAATGGCTTATAGACATAGGGTCTAATATCAATGCTATCAAAAATGATAATGGGGATACCGCATTAATGATTGCCTCCAGAAACGAAAATACCCAAATGGTAAATCTTCTGCTAAGTAAAGGAGCAAATGTTAAGATCGCTAACAAAGAAGGAATCTATCCAATGCATGTTGCAGCTTCAAAAAATTCATTGGAAATTATAAAATTATTATCTAAGCATAGTGACATTAATCAAAAAACAAATAACGCTAATAAGATTACTCCACTTTATCTTGCAGCTCAAGAAGGAAAAATTGAAGCTGTAAAATTATTATTAGATCTTAAAGCAGATATTAATGCTGTTAGAGAAGATAGTGGTGATACAGCACTAATGATTGCCATTGTTAATGAAGAGACAGAAATGGTGAATTTTTTACTAAGTAGAGGAGCCAACGTTAATATTGCTAACGGAAAAGGAAATTATCCAATGCATCTTGCGGCTGCAAGAAATTTATTAGAAATTATAAAATTATTATCCAAGTACACTGATATTAATCAAAAAACAAGTGAGGTTAATAAAGTTACACCACTTCACGCTGCTGCTCAAGAAGGAAAGATTGAAGCTATAAAATTATTATTGGATTTTAAAGCAGATATTAATGCTGCCAGAGAGGATAATTTTTCCCCCTTGCATGTTGCAATAAATAATGCACATTTTGAAGTAGCAAAGGAATTAATTGCTAGAGGAGCCAAAGTTAATACGGCAGTAAATAGCTTACAAAGTCAAGGCGAAACTCCTCTTCATGCAGCTGCTAGACAACGAGATAGCGTAGAGTTAGTTAAATTAATGCTTAGTAAAGGTGCAAGTCTTGATGCAATTAACTTTGAAAAACTTACACCAACAGCAACTGCTATAATAAACAAAAATTTAGAAATATCTAAAGTTTTAATTGATCATGAGCATGATGTTAACGCAATAGGTGCTGGAGGTTTTTCTTTGTGGCATTACGCAGCTTATGCAGGGACTTTGGATGTAGCAGAGTATTTAAGAAAAAAGATAAAAGACATTAATCAAGAAACAACTGATGGAATGGAGATAGGCTATACAGCATTGTTATTAGCCACGCAGCAACAACAGCAAAATATGATAAACTGGTTGATTAATCAAGGAGCTAATATAAATGCTGCAAGAAAAGATAATGGTAATACAGCACTAATAATTAGCACGAACAATAAAAATGTAGAAACAGTAAATCTTTTATTAACCAAAGGAGCAAACGCTGATATTGCTAATTTGGAAGGCTATTATCCTATTCACATTGCAGCTGCACAAAATCAACCAAAAATTATTAATTTAATAGCTAAATATATTAATGTGAATCAGAAGAGTAATAATGCTGAGCAAGTTACCTCATTGTGGATGGCTGCTCAAGAAGGAGCAGTTGAATCAGTTAAGATTTTGCTAAGCCTTGGAGCTGATGTTGACTCACCTAGAGTTAGTAATGGTTTAACCCCACTACATGTGGCTCTACAAGGTGGTTACACCGAAGTGATGAAAGAATTAATTAGCAACGGAGCAGCTTTAGATTTACAAGATGTTTCAGGAAATAACCTTTTACATTTAACTTGTAAATTAGAAGGAGGTTTAGATGTTATTGAATTACTTTTGGCTAAAAGCTTCGATGTTAATGCTAAGAGTGTAGGTGGAGGCACTGCTATTTTACAAGCAGCAGTTAGAAATGATTTAACAACTGTCAAATTTCTATTAAGTAAAAGTGCTGATCTAAATATTCTCGATGATGGAGGCAAACATATTATTCATTATGCTGCTCTGCATAATGCTTTAAATATTATTGAATTTCTTAAGGCTCAAAATGCTTCGTTAATAAATTCAACTGATAACGATGGCAGATCTCCATTATGGTTAGCTGTAGCTAAAAACAATGTTGAAACAGTAAAATATTTATTAGCAAGTGGAGCTAAAGCTAATATTGTTCCTATCATTCCTGGTGAACAAGTACTATATCCATTACATATGGCTGCAATGAATGGTTTTACTGAGGTAGTTGAAATACTTGCTTCTTACTGTAATATCAACCAACGAAGTGATGACGTTAATCAAATAACTCCAGTTTGGCTGGCTGCTCATGAAGGAAAAACTGACGCTGTTAAAAAATTAGCAGATCTTGGAGCTGATTTAAACTCTCAAGATGCAGATGGTGATACTGCCTTACAAATGGCAATACGCAATGGTAATGTTGATGCGGTACGTATATTATTAGCTAATGGAGCCAGAGCTGACATTGCTAATAAACAAGGTGCTTATCCATTACATATGGCTGCAATGCATGGCTTTACTGAGAGAGTTGAAATACTTGCTCCTTATAGTAATATCAATCAACGAAGTGGTGAAGTTAATCAAATAACACCAGTTTGGCTAGCTGTCCAAAAAGGAAAAACTGACACTATTAAGAAATTAGCAGATTTAGGAGCTGACTTAAGCCTACAAGATGATTCAGGTAACAATCTTTTGCATTTAGTTGCTCGAATACAAGATAGTAAAGGCGTAATTGAATTACTTTTGGCTAAAGGCTTTGATATTAATTCAAAGAATAAAGTAGGGGTAACACCTATCTTTCATGCAGCCATTACTGGTAACAAAGATATAGTAGAATTTTTAACAGCCAGTGGTGCTGATTTAAATATTTTGGACAATAATGGTTATCACATTTGGCATTATGCAGCAAATAATGGATCATTGGAGATATTAAAAACACTAAAAGCTAAAATACTTCCTGTAAATATAGATATTAAAACTAAAAATGCTGAGCAATGTACTGCTCTATGGCTAGCTTCTAGTAAAGGTAAGCTAGAAACTGTTAAATGGCTTGTAGCTGAGGGAGCAGATTTTGATGCTGCAAGAAGCAGTGATGGCGTAACTACTTTGCAAGCAGCTATAGCTAATAAAAATTTGGCAATAGTGAAATGTTAATTGAAAATGGGGCAGATGTAAACAAAAGTGATAATGATAAAGCTTCACCACTTTATTATTCGCTTGGCTATTGCAGTAGTTATGACATTGAAATTGTAAAATATCTAGTGCAGGCTGGAGCAGATGTTAATAAACCAACGTATGATGGTGATACTCCTATGCATATGGTAGGCTACCGAGCTAATATTGAATCCATGATGCTACTAATAAAAAAAGGTGCTAAAATAGATGTTATTAACGATCAAGGTAAAACGCCATTACATGTTTTAATAGAGAAAACAGGAATAGATCAAACTTCAAAAATAGCAGCAGTTAAAATGTTTCTAGCTTATGGAGCTGCGGCAAATTTAGTCAACAAAGAAGGCGAGAGTGCAATAACTTTAGCGAAAAAACACTTACCAGAAGCAGTAACTTGGCTAGAACATCCAGAGACTTTGCCAACTATTCAAGAATTGGAAGCAAATTATAATGCAGCTAATATGAATAGTGAAGTTAAGAATAATGATTCCACAGTTAATCAAGTCAGTAACATAAGTTATAATAATAAGCTCCTCAATCATTTTGAGCTTTTAGTTGAAGCATCAACTAAAGGAAACTTGAAAATAAGTAGAGTAATTGATGAAAGCGCAAAGTTGGATGATGCTACTATAGAGCAAATAATTGCTATTAACGATGCTGATTTATTACTAGCTGGGCTTATTAGCGTAGATCATCTCTAATGAGTAAAGTCACGCAAAGTTCATGTCATAATTTAGATAAGCCTTTGCTTTTTAATAAAGAATTGCAAGGGCTAAAAAATAAGATTGCGCAAAAACAGAATTTAATACTTGAGGACATAGAAGTAGTTCTATGTTCGATCAAAAACTCAAGCAAAGGGATAGTTCAGGAAGGCTTAACTGTAATAATTTCAATCCTTGATCATAAAAAAGAAGATAACCTAAATTTAGACTTAGATTTTAATAATGATCTATTAAAAATTCTTATAGCTAACAAAGAATTATTTGGGGAAGTAAAGCTTACAAATGCTCAATTTGATTTAATCTTTAGTAAGTACCTAGCCAATAATAACTCTCATAAAATAAATAATACTGTTTTATCATTATTAAAAGCTATAGCTAAATATCAACCATTGCCGCAAAATATTAACAGGCAGACAGCAAAGCTTATAAAAGCAAATTGCGGCCTCGAGGGTAATAATAAACTGATATTATCAAGCATCAATAATAGTTTAAAGAATGATCAACTCTTATCAGCTGAAACTGCAAGTCTTTTAGCTCAGTTTATTTCTTCGCAAAGCTCAGCTAAGCTTAAGCCAAGTGAAAGCCCGACCCACATAGCTAAAAATGAACTGAAAGCAGCAGCTATATTAATTCATAATGGCAGTTTGAATGGAGACCAATTACAAAGACTAAGACTTTTCAAAAATCATAGCGATGACGATATTAAAACAAAAGCAAATAGCTTAGTAGATGAATATAATACTATTGCTCAAGAGAAAGACTATACAAATCAGATAGAACATCCTTTTATT
>JAKONF010000061.1 GCA_022702085.1 Rickettsiaceae bacterium
AATAAATAAAAATCTAGCTAGCTCAAATCTTTTAGCGAATATATCAGATTGATTATCAGCTCCAGCAATTTCACGAATTAATCTAGCTTTATGGTTATTGAAATTTAATATATCCAATTTTTTATCAATGATCGGTAGCAAGCTACCTAATTTATTTTGATAATTAATCAATTTTTGTGGTACTTCTTGCTTGGTCTCTTCATTCTTAGAATTTGGCAACGCATGCTTGGCACTGATTTTTAAATAATCTTGTTCTTTAAGAATATTTATATCATCACTTTTGATCGCTATAATCAAGCCTGTTATTGATGACAGCAAGGTAAAATCCATTGAATCTTTAGCTTGAATAATTCGCATATTAGGATCATTCACTGGAATTACTTTAACTATATCACCGACTTCAGGATCTCTAAACTCAATTAGCAGGTTATTACTGAAATCACCTACCACTTTCAAACCATCCTCATCCTTAAGATTGTTTAATTTAAGAATGGATTTTTGATCTTTGACTTGATTGTTAAAGATGATTCGCCAATTATTACCTTCTTTGACTGCTTTTGCTCTACTAAAATCTTCTACTTTAAATCTTAAAGCCGTACCGCCATCGCTATTTATCTGAATAAATTTTGAAAATACTTTATTGTCAGTGAAAGAGAATTTTTTAGGTCTATCAAAGACTACCCATAGATATTTTCCTCTAAAAAATGCTGCCATTTGTACGTTTTTATCATTTAAGTTGAATGATAATTCAGCTTCATTTTTATTAGCAGCGAATTTAATTTCTTGTCTTACTGAGAGTTTATGTGCGTCTTCATCAATTTTAACAATCATTTTCTGCTTATCATCTTCATCGTCTTTTCTAAATTTTATAGCAGTTAACTTTTCGCCATTGATGATAATTTTTGAGCTAAAATCAGTTTTAGTAGTAAAATATAAATATTTTTTATCTGGGCTAGAAGTGATATTTCCAGCAAATTGATGAAAGAAATTTGGATTTATAACTTTATGTTCTGAAGGAATATTTAAGTTTATTATGACGTTGCGCTCACTAGAATCTATATTAATCTTCTGATCTCGCTCATGATAAATTACAAAAAATGTATTACCATCAAATGCTTTGGCTTCCACAGCTACATTATTTTGCCCATAAGCAAAATTGATGAACGAAAAACATAATAATATTATTTTTAATTGCAGTTTTTTCATAATTTTGGTCTAAATTTTGCAGCGTTAGAGAGCATTAATTTGATATTGAAAAATATTATTAATATGTGTAAATGTAAAGAAAATTCTATTTATAGATCTTATAAGTTATGCACAGAGAGCTTACTGTGCAGTCCAGCCTCCATCAATGGAAATACCAGAACCAGTGATTGATTGAGCCGCTGGTAAGCATAAGTAATTGACCAAACTAGCTATTTCTTCAATCTCAACAAATTTTTTGGTAGCTTGCGCGCCTAAAATAACTTTTTTTATTACTTCTTCTTCGCTTATATTTCTAGCTTTGGCAGTAGCGGATATCTGCTCTATAACTAACGGCGTTTTAACGTAGCCTGGGCAGATGGCATTTACTGTAATATTTGCTTCAGCTACTTCCAAGGCAACTGTTTTAGTAAGACCAAACAGACCATGCTTTGCAGCAACGTAAGCTGATTTAAACGGCGAAGCAACCAAAGCATGAGCAGAAGCTATATTGATTATCCGGCCAAAATTATTTTTTTTCATCAAAGGCACTGCGTGCTTTATAGTATAGAACGCAGCAATAAGATCAATTCTTATAATATTTTCCCACTTTTCCGCTGGAAATTCTTCAATAGGAGCTACGTGCTGTACTCCAGCATTATTAATTAAAATATCTAATCTTTGCAGATCTTGCACTTTCTTAAACAAATTTTCAATTTCTTGAGGCTTAGCTAAATCTGCTCCATGATAAATTACTTTTTTAGCCCCTAAATTACTTAGCTCTTCGCTGATTTTGCTGATAACTTCTTCATCAGCAAAGCCGTTAAAAATAATTGAAGCACCTCTAGTTGCTAAGTTTTTAGCTATAACATAACCAATGCCGCTAGTAGCACCAGTAACTAATGCTACTTTTTCTTGCAAAAAATTTTCCATTTTTATTGGACTCCTTAAATCTTAACACTATAATAACATTTCAATTATAAGATAATTCTTTTAAATATATTTTAAGGCTACAATATTCATGCATGCTTCAGAAATTATATATAGCTCTACCACATCTGTTGCCTGTATTGGCAACGAAGTACCTTATGATCATCCCTTGGTATATTTTGAAATTGATCCTGTTAAAGCTTATATCGATTGTTCATATTGTGGAAAAAAATTTGTACTTAAAAGCTCTATTTAATGAATAATAGAGCTTTTTTAGTAGCAGTACTTAGTGCATTTATTCAATATTACGATTATCATCTGTTTGGTTTTTTGGCAGCTAAAATCTCTAAATTTTATTTTCCTACTACTGATATTGTCGCGCAATTACTCCATACATATTTAATCATGGCAATTGGTATGCTCGGCAAACCTATTGGTGCTTTTTATTTAGGCAGAATTGGCGATTTACGTGGTAGATCTTATAGTTTTAATCTCAGTCTTATAGGTACAGCTCTTGCCTCTTTGGCTATTAGTCTTATCCCTTCATATGAATATATTGGCATAGCTGCAGCTTTCTTTTTATTAATTGCTAGAATGTGCGTTTGCACACTTGTTTCATCTGGCACTGATGGTATTCGTATTTATATTTACGAACATATTGGTCCAAAAAGGCGTTGTTTAGGCATTGGTATAACTAGCATTTTTTTGCAAGGCGGCGCATTAGCAGCTTCTTTATCTGCTTGGTTTTTTACGCAAGATTTTTTACCTACATATAGTTGGCGGGCAAGTTTCATGCTTGGTAGCTTGCTTGCTATGTTACTTATTTACTATAAAAAAAGATTGAAAATTGAAGATTTATCTATTGTTCATAGGCAGCAAAATTTTGAGCAGTTTAAAAATTTATCTACTATAAAAATTATTAAAACAAATTGGCAATTATTCCTTAGAAGCATAGTTATTGCCGGAGTGATTGGTAGCACTACTCAGTTTTATATAATTTTCTTTGGTACTTATAACTTCGAGATATTAAAATATATATCGCCTTCAGAAATGCAATTTTATATCTTTTTGGCGATTGCAATTTATATGATATTTAGCCTAGCTGCAGGATTTATTGCCGATAGGGTTGATCCCTATAAGATATGTTACCTAGCAAGTCTGACTTTATTATTGATCAGCATAGGTCATGTTTATATGGCTTCTCACCAGCAATTTAGCAAAACATTATATTTACTTACTACAATCTTTTTACCCATGCTGACTATACCAGTAGCTGCTATTTTTAAGGAATCTATTCCAATAGTGATAAGATTTAGAATATTTAGCCTAGCTCACGCAATCGGCTCAATACTAATTTCGGCCCCTACCTCTTATATCTCAACTCTATTATTTTATAAAACGCAGTTGAGTTGGTTACCTATCTTTTATTTCATTACAACTATAGTGCTGATTATATCAGCTTTATATTTTTCACAAAAAGCTGGAGCTACTTAAGTAATTATATACTATAAATTTAATTTCAGGTATATTTATGCTGAATTATTTTTTGTAAATAGTTATGATTAAAATACTCTCTGAAAGCACCATCAACCGCATTGCTGCTGGTGAAGTTGTTGAAAGACCAGCTTCAGTTATAAAGGAATTAGTAGAGAATTCTATCGACGCTGGAGCTAGTAAAATAAATATAATTATTGAGCAAGCTGGCAAAAATTTAATTTTAATTGCTGATGATGGTGCAGGCATGTCACCCGAAGATTTGAAACTCGCAGTTAAGCGCCATGCTACCTCAAAGCTAGATGAAGATAAGCTTGATGAAATTGATAGCTTTGGTTTCAGAGGAGAAGCATTACCATCTATCTCTTCAATCAGTAGATTAACTATAACTTCAAAGCGTCAAGGTAGTGACAAAGCTTATGCCTTAAGCCAAGTTGGTGGCAAAGATACTTCAATCAAGCAAGTAAGTCACGATAATGGCACTAGAACTGAGGTTAGGGATTTATTTTTTGCAACTCCAGCTAGGCTTAAATTTTTGCGTACTGATAAAACAGAATATGCTGCTTGCGTAGATGTTATAAAAAAACTAGCCCTTGCGCATCCAAATATTAGCTTTTCTGCTTCACATGACAGTAAAGTATTTCTAAAAGTCAAAGCCAGCACTAACGATAAGTCTGATAAAATATCAGCTATCAAACAAAGAGTTGCTGATATTATTGGTAATGATTTTATGAATAATAACGCTGAAATAAGTTTATCACGCGATAAAATAAGTATTTATGGTTTTACTAGTTTGCCAAGTCACACCCGGACAACTTTTGAAGATCAGCATATATTTGTTAATAATCGTCCAGTTAAGGATAAATTACTAAATATGGCGGTTCGGCATGCCTACGCAGATTACGTACCAGCAGGTAAGTATCCAACTATTATACTTTTTGTTGATATAAACGTCAAAGATATTGATGTAAATGTCCATCCTGCTAAAAGTGAGGTACGTTTTAGCGATCCTAATTTAGTACGCTCACTGATTATATCATCTTTGCGCGATGCACTTAATTCTAACTTAAGCACCCCTGGCATGCAGCTAAAAAACCCACTAGGCCATTTTGCTAATAATTCTTACAGCTCTTATTTAAATTCACCAATAAATTTTAGTAAGACAAATGATTCTTTTGGTAAAAATAATCTTTATAAAAATCAAGATACATATTCACAGCAATCTGTGGGCGAGCAAAATTATAATTCTAAAGCTTTTACCATTCCTTTATTAGCTACACCATCTCAAACAGAAATAGATATAAGATCAAATAATATAGTTCAAGATGATATTTTAGAAAATTTTACTCTAGGTTCTGCTAAAACTCAACTCGGCTATTACATAATTTCTAAAAATTTAACTGGCATCATTATTATAGATCTGCGCTTAGCTAGCAAACTGTTAATTTATGAAAAACTAAAACAACAATTTGCTAATAATAGCTTAACCAAACAAAGAATATTGATGCCTGAAGTGGTTGAATTCTCAGATAAAGAAAAAGCACAGGCTGTGTTTAGTAGGAGCAAAGAATTAACTAAACTCGGTATTAGCATAGAAAGATTTGGTGATAAATCACTGATAATTCCAGAAATTCCTAATATTATTGGCGAAATAAATATAATACAGTTTATTAGTGATTTAGCAGATTATTTATCAGCTGATGAAGAGTATATAAATGAGGCAACATTAACTGAATTTGTGATCAAGTTATATGCTCATTATCATTCAATCATTGCTGACAAAAAATTGCCAATTCATGAGTTAAATGAATTACTTAGAGAAATAGAACAAAGTTCATTTTTTAATGATCATAAATTAAAACAGACTATCTATCTTGATTTTAAACTTACTGATCTTGAAAAACTTTTTGCTCGCAATTAATTTTAGGGTAATTTTCTTGACCGAATACATATAATGTGTAAAAACTTATATGTTCTAAAAATAAGCTAAGTGATGATTGATTACTCTTCTACATTCGAAAATTATCTTGATAAAATCAGGCAAGAAAATAGGTACCGCGAATTTATTGGCATTGAACGGCAAGCTGGCAACTTTCCTCATGCATTATATAAATATGGAAATGAAACTACTAAAGTAGTTATGTGGTGTATCAACGATTATCTCGGCATGAGCCAGCATGAGCAAGTATTAGAGGCTGCAAAGCTCGCTCTTAAAAATTGTGGCGTAGGATCAGGTGGCACACGTAATATTGGCGGCAATAATTTATCACTGCTTGAACTTGAGCAAGAATTGACTTCACTACATAAAAAGGAAGCCACGCTAATTTTTACTTCAGGTTACGTTGCTAATGATACGACCTTGACATCTTTAGTCAAAATTATGCCTGATTTGATATTTTTTTCTGATGAAGCAAATCACGCTTCTATTATTGCTGGTATTCGTAATTCTAGAGCTGAAAAATTCATCTACAGACATATAGATCCAGAACATCTAGAACAACTTTTAGCTGGGGTCGAGATAAGTAGACCCAAGATTATTGTTTTTGAATCAACTTATTCAATGAATGGCTTGATTTCACCCGTTGAAAAAATAATAAAACTGGCTAAAAAATATAATGCTCTTACTTTTATTGACGAAGTTCATAGCGTTGGTTTATACGGGAATGAAGGTGCAGGAATTGCTGAGCAATTAGGCCTTGCTAGCGAAATCGATATTATTCAAGGAACTCTCGCTAAAGCTTACGGCACGATTGGTGGCTACATTACCTCCTCTAATCAATTTATTGAGGCAATTAGACTTTCTGCTCCTGGCTTTATCTTTACCACTTCATTGCCGCCAGTGATTGCTAAAGCAGCTACCGCTAGCATCAAATATTTGAGAAAGTCCGATAAAGAGAGAATAATACATCAACAAGTGGTTGGGAAAGTCAAGCAAGCTCTAGATGATGCTCAAATTCAGTACTTCAAAAATGATAGTCATATTATTCCAATCATCATTGGTGATCCCATAAAAGCAAAACAAGCATCCCATTTACTACTAACCAAACATAAAATATATGTGCAGCATATTAATTTTCCTACTGTACCAAAAGGCACTGAAAGATTGCGCATTATACCAACTCCTGGTCATTCTGATCAAATGATTCAGGATTTGATACTCGCGCTAATTAAAGTGTTTGAGGAACTTGATATTCAATATCAAAAATTGGTAGCTTAAGATGTTAGCTATTGTTTTTCCTAATATTAATCCAGTGATGCTGTCCGTTGGCTCGCTTAAAGTTCATTGGTATGGCGCAGCTTACGCAGTATCGATCTTAATCATTAATCAATTAACCAAGAAATTAGTTCATGACTTTAAAATAGCTATTAGTAATAAAAATCTAGAAGATTTTCTATTATGGCTAGTTGTTGGCCTTGTCATTGGCGCCAGGCTTG
>JAKONF010000073.1 GCA_022702085.1 Rickettsiaceae bacterium
TAAACTTCAATTTCTTCAAGCACGCGTTTGGATCTCATTCTATTTTGGCTAATTTGGCGATCTAAAATTTGCAGTTCATGCTTTTTATCGTTTTGATCTTTAAAAAATTTTAAAATCTCAGGTATCAGTGAACTGATGAAGCCAACAATCGAAGCAAGTATAGTAATCATAATCTTTCCTTTACATTCCAAATTAAAATTGATAATTCTGTCCGATAATTTCTGCAATGAAATGTTGAGTTTCAATTAAATAATAGAACTTTACCATATCAATGGCATTTGCTGTCATGGTCAGTTTGTGAGTTACCTTATTAGCCCATAAAACGTTATATGGCCAAGTTAATTTAAAAGTTTTTTGCCAATTTTGCTTGATGATGATGGTAAATTCACGGTTTTTTATCTTTTGGAAATCTAGTTCACAATCACCATTCATGTATAGATATAAGTTTTTAGAATCAACAGGTAGTTCATATTTTTCATTAATGCCGAAAAATTTTTCTTCTTTGTTAACTAAATCAGTTGGCAGCTTTGTAGCTTCCGTGATAACACCAGGATTACCATTTACTACACCATCGAGCTTTTTCCATTTTTGCTCTTCTACAATGTAAAAACAATTTTCTTCTTTGACATAACAAGTTGTACCTTCTGGTGCAGTGATAGTTTCTACTCTGCCGCTGCTATCAGTACTGTAACAAACCATACTTTTGTCATTCGCTCCAGATAAAATATATCTTTCGCCAACTTTTAAAGTAGTAGGTGCTTGCTTTACTAATTTTTGTGCAGACAAATTGATTAGATTATCAAGTTTAACCATTGCTTGATTGAAATATGTTTCTTTATCTGATTGACCTGGAGTCATTAAGTTAATGTCGTAATTACGAGTTTTCATATATTTGTTCTCTTAAATTGATAAAATTTTGCTAGATGGGAGGCTAATATTACCCAGCTCATCTTTAGCCATTATACTGACTCTCAGCCTGCCACTAAGACCTATTTTGGTCAAATTTATAGTCAAAATATTATCTATGGTATTAAACTGCGCAGCCGATTTTTGAGGCGATATATCAAGAGGTAGTACATCAATAACAAATTCGTATTTAGGAATAATTTCAGGATTTATCCAATCATCTTCTTCCGTAAGTCTAGTTTGCCAAACTAATGTTAATGATTCATTTTGTATTTCACAACTGATGATATATGGTGAGGCTGGTTTAATCAATTTACCCGTAAAATTTATATTTATTTCATCCAGATTACGTGCTTTAAAATAAATAGTTTTACCAATCACTGTATCTGAGAGTGTAATTAAATTAGGTTTAACTGATAGCAAGATAAATTCATCGTTATCGTTGTGATCGTGCATATACTCATCTGTACAAAATTTTCCTCGAATCAAAGAGCTAATCTGATAGCGATTATCACTTAAAGTTTTCCACGAGCTAAAATGGATAATTTCTTTGCCGATTAATATTAAATTCCAACCGGTGCTTACAGCAGAAGCAAAATTTACTGATGATAGTGTAAAAGTACTGATTTCATCGATAAGGAAAATGTTAGCTTCTTTTGCGTTTGTAAAGCTAATTACTTTGCCAATACACGCTCCCGATGACAAATTAGTTATTTTATGAGGCTGAGGATTATTAGGAAAGAGAGAGCCATAAAGTGGTAAATCATGGTCACTACGCAAATAAGCAATAAAATAATGAGGATTAGACTCTCTGGCCAGATTAAATGGTAGTTCTACTAAGCATAGCTTATTATCAAGTGGTAGAGAGTAGTTAGAATCAATATGATAGCTTGAGTTTGTGATTAATTGTGCGTAACTCTCAGCATCATCAAAAATACCTATAATTTCAAGAATTAGTTCTTTGATCTCAATAGATATAATGCGAATTTGATAGTTATAATCGCGGTAAGTTAAACTGATATGATCAGTAGGCTCATATTCAAAACCATTGAGTGGTAATTTGAATTTTATCATTTGATCTTCAATGAGTGCATTTTTGAGAATTAGATTGCCTATAGTTTCTGCATGTCCTGAAGACATACATATTGGTAACTGAATGCATATATTGTTATGATTTGATAAATTTTCACTATTCACTTGGCAATAACCATAATTAAAAACATTGACATGATCGATGAAGTAAATTTCTAACTTACTCAATATTTGATCATGAGGAATTTCTTTCTTCTCAAAAAAACTATTATCATTGAGCTTTATCAACAACTTCTTGTCAATCTTGTAAGATTTAGTCTGACCACGTTTAATGAACTTGATCTGCTCTGTATTGATGGTAGTAATATCAAAGAAAAAAGCAATTCTTAGAGTATTTATAGCGTCAATGATAGTCTGTTGATTTTTGAATATCAAACCTTCAACGCTTTCATCCAATGTGCTAACATCAATATTTTTGATATCGATTCCAGCACGCTTTGATAATTCTAGCAAAATAGAAGCTAGATTTGCCGCACCAAATTTATTATTAACCCAATGACCTTTTTCCCATAAATTACCATCTCGCCAAATATTCATATGAGGCCAAGCAGGATAGGGACGCGCATCCCATGTCCATAAGAATAATTGTTCTATATATTCTTGAGTTTGCCAAAATTCTATGAACATTTTAATAGCTCTACGTTGAATAGACAGATTAGCCTCACCAGTTGAATATATAGGCACGCCACCATCTGTACATTTTGGATCAAAAAATATATTAGGTTGATTAGTGGATTTATCAATTGAAGGAAAACCAAATTCAGTAAACCAAATTTTCTTCATTTTTGGTTGCCAAGATGTTTGATTTCCATCCGGATTATAGTGAAAATTTTCCCACCAATAACGAATATTTTTCCAAGCATAAGCAGCCTGAAGAGGTTGCTTAACACTATTATGATCATAGTAAAAATCATAACCTTCACCTGATTGCCACCCTTCAATTATTTCATTTGGTAATATATTTGAGCTGGAGGAACGCGTTACCGGAAAATAGGCATCAATACCTATATAATCAAGATAAACCGATGCCCACAATGGATCAAGATTATACCAACTACCTGTTGTATGATGATATTCTGACCAATCAGCAGCATAGATGGTTTTGACCTCGCCAACTACTTGTTTGACTAATTCAACTAACTTAGTTAGCTCATCGACGCCTGGAAAATTTTGGCCATCACGCACCTTAGTAAGACCAATTAATTCTGAGCCGATGACAAAAGCATCAACGTGGTCACGAACTAAATTTGCATAATGTAAGATAAATTTATTATATCCTTCTTGCTTAGTGAAAAATTCTGCTACTGAGCTAGGCTGGCCAGTTAAATGTCCACGCCAAGGCTTGCCAGGTACATCCATTAAGAACATCGGGTAAAACATAATTTTCAAGTTTCTGCTTCTCAGCTCTTCAAGATATCTGAGTAAGGAAGCATCGTTGATGCTACCGCCATAAACAGGATTACCAAGCTCATCGCGAGAGACTATCATGGCATTACTTCTTGTATAACTGCCAACTTGCCAGGTTTCGCTGTAATCGATATTTGGTTCATTAAATTCTATACCTGGTCTGATGCGGCAATTAGCAGTATCTAAACTATCACCAAACCAACAAACTACTGGTGCTACCCATTCTACATTACTACAAGTTAAGTTGAGCTGATTTAAACTATGGATACTATTAGGTAGCTTTTTGTAATTGTGAGAATTAATAACACTACGATCTACCTCATTGCCGTTTTCGTTTCTAGTGATTTTATACTGAGTAATTGTATCATAAACATATTCGCCAGAGCCTGGAATAATTACCATTGAATGTACCATATCTTCCACGCTAAAGAGAGCAGGAATATTTGCTTTCCGCACTACTTCAAATGAAAAAAAAGGGATTGAATCATTGAAATCAGCCAATGGTAAATCTTCAAATACTATGTAAGCTTGATTTCTAAAAGCTGGTGCTTGATTTTGACTATCTTCTAAGATTAAAGGGTCAGGATTTTGTTCTTCTGAACCTAGATAAAGGCGGAATTTATAATTTCCAAGATCTATCAATTCATCGTTAGCCCATACCCTACCTATTTCAGCAATTTCCCCTTCGCATAAACTCAAAGCGAAAGAAAAATAATATTCATAACTGATAATGAAATTAACTGATTTTATTGTATTATTGCTGAAATATTTTTGCTCAGTAGAGTTAATGCGAACTTGCTTGATTTGCTTTGCCCAAATTATTTTAGCATTGACTTTATTTGAGCCAAAAATTAAAGGAATTGCTTCACCATACACAGCCCTGGTAAAGTTAAAATTATCTTTGATGTTTTGTATATTGTAAGAATAGTTTATTTCGTGATTTTTAGCATTAGAACGCTTTTTTTGAGGCTTTTTCTTAGAATTGCCCAAATAATTACCAAGCCAACTACCTGCATATCTACCTAGAGTTGAGAAAATGCCCCCACCTAGAGCATTACCTATTGCTCCGCCAAGCGATCCACCTAATCCTGCAAGAAACTTACCAAGCATATATTACCTCATATTGTAAGTTAGAGAATATATCAGTAGAAACTATCTTGACTAATAGCTCTGCAGGGTGCATAAATATTATGGTTAATAAAATAGAAATTTCTAATGTCTTTGAATAAAAGATCAGTTATCACCAGATTTGCTCCATCACCAACAGGATATCTGCATATAGGTGGTGCGCGCACGGCACTTTTTAATTATCTTTTTGCTAAAGCTAATGGAGGAAAGTTTTCACTTCGGATTGAAGACACTGATCGCACGCGTTCAACGGAAGCTGCCATAGAGGCTATTTTAAGTGGATTAAAATGGCTTGATATCAATTGGGACGGTGAAATAATTTATCAATCGAAGTTAGAGTATGAACATAAAAAAGCTGCGCTAGAATTAGTAGAAAAAGGTAAGGCGTATTTTTGCTTTTCTTCCCCTGAAGAGATAGATAAATTACGCAAATTAGCTGAAAAACAGAAGGAAAATTTTATTTTCAAAAGTCCTTGGCGAGATGTTTTAGCCAAAGATCACCCCCATGATATAAAACCAGTAATAAGGCTTAAAGTACCATATGAAGGCATAACCGTTATTGAGGACAAATTGCAAGGAGAAGTGAAGATTGAAAATAATACTATAGATGATTTAGTATTATTACGTAGCGATGGCACTCCAACTTATATGTTAGCAGTAGTAGTTGATGATCATCAAATGGGCATTACTCACATTATCAGAGGAGATGATCATCTTACTAACGCAGCTAGGCAGATACTAATCTATAAGGCTTTTGATTGGCAAGTACCAATCATGGTCCATATACCACTAATACATGGACCAGATGGAGCAAAATTATCAAAAAGACATGGAGCGCTTGGCATAAATGCTTATCAAGAGATGGGTTATCTGCCAGAAGCTATCAATAATTATTTACTACGTTTGGGTTGGAGCCATAAAGATGATGAAATTATTTCCAAAGCTGAAGCAGTAGAATTATTCAATCTGGAAGGACTTGGTAAAGCTCCAGCTTGCTTAGATTTTGCCAAAATGAATTTTCTCAACTCACATTATTTACGTAAGCAAGATGCTCAAATCTTACTTACGTTTATATTACCAATCTTAGAAAAAGAATATCATATAAGTGATGAAGAGAAAGAGCGAATTTTGAAGGGCATGATAAGTATGAAGCAACATGTGCAGCTTATTTCAGAACTTGCGCTGCTAGCAAAAATTTATTTAAAAAAGCCTATTATATTTGATCAAACAGCAAAACAAGTGTTACAAAATCTAGATATAAATTTGATTAAACAGGTTGAGAATAGCTTGCTAGAAATTGAGCTTTTTAGTAAAGAAAATATTCAAAATGCGTTAAAAATAGTAGCTGCCAATAACAATATGAAATTAGGAGAATTAATGCAACCACTGAGGATCTTGACTACTGGTTTAGTGAGTGCACCTAGCGTCTTTGAAGTTATGTCAATTATTGGTAAAGATGAAACTATCATCAGATTAAATGCTATATAATAAAAATCAACAAACAATGATTTACGAATATCTTTCAAATCTCTTCAGCAAAGGTAAGTTAACTAATAGTTGGCTTATTGAAAGCAATGATCTGAATAATTCTAGACTAGATTTACAAAAATTCATCTCAGATAGGCTACTCACCAAAATAGATTTGGCAAATAATCCAGATTTTATGTTAATTAAATGTGAAGAAGATGGCAGTAACGCGAAACATATTTCAGTTGCGCAAATAAGAAAGTTACAGAGTTTTTTATACAAAACCGCTAGCTTGTCTCATAATAAAGTTGCTATGATTTACGGTGCTGAAATGATGAATATCAATAGCGCAAATTGCGCTTTAAAAATTCTTGAAGACACACCTAAAGATAGTTATATATTTTTACTCACTAATAATATCTCCTCTATTTTACCAACCATAAAATCACGCTGCGCTGTAATTAATGCTAAAATAGCACAAATAAAAATAAATGAAGATTATGATAAATGTCTGCAAGCACTTGATAAACAAGTCTCTTTTGAAGTGAAGTGGCAAATAATTAAAGAATTTTCTGAGAAAAATAAAGCTAATTGGATAGATTTTGCTGATTCTATATTATTATTTATTAGTAAAATTTGTCAAAAATTAGCTGG
>JAKONF010000077.1 GCA_022702085.1 Rickettsiaceae bacterium
ACAATAGTCAGCTAAGCACCATAAAACAACTGAATATATTGGATGCTGAAGATGCTGCTAGTATGGTCAATGAATATTTCCTAAGCAATCAAATTTTGCAAAGCTTAAGTGATGAAAAGCTCATTTCTCTCTATGACAGAGCCAAAAATTTGGATATTCAAGCGCCTTATATCAATTCATTACTACAGAAAGTGCATATTGAAGCGCAATTTCGTTACAGCTATAATCGGCTTAGTGATTCAGGGTACGAGCTGCTTAAACGCTTTCAAAGTTTTGACGCAATTGCTCATCAAATTGAAAACTCAGAATTTATCCTAGCAGAGACATTTCTGCTGAGAAATAATAATCTCAATCACGAAATTTTGATGTTAATAGCCAGGCATGCAGATAATATCAAAGCTGTTGGCAGCGCAAAAAGCTCTAGTTTAACTCATCTGCTTAATCATATCAGCGCCAATATTGATCATCATAAAATATATGACAAAAACCACGACAATATCTCTTCAATAAAAGCTAAATTATCATCAAGTTTGGATCCACAAGTTCTAAAAAGATATGTCGAGCTGGATAAATTTACTGTAAATTGTTTAAAAAATAAGTATTTGAGTTTATACGATAATATCAAAAATATAACTGATAACGAGGTTGATCATAAAGCTTACTTAAACCAAGTTATCATCAGGCGCCTTGCTCAAGATTATCATATCACCAATTTGTCTAATTCAATGAACAAATTACGGGCCATGTCTCTGGAGCGCACGCAATTAATACAAGATTTGAGTGCTATTGATTTTGCTTCATTATTTGATGCTGAACATCTTAATAATTTTATAACTTTAAATTTCCGTAAACAAATCATCGGCATTAATGTTAAAAATAGTACTGAGTATCTCAATGCTATTATTAAAATAATAACTAAAAATTGTAGCGCCTCGCAATTGGAAGCTCTGTATAAGCCTTTATTGCACAAAGAATTATCCTCTGTAGAAGCGAGGTTAAAACAAGAAATTCATAATGAAATTAAAGAACGAACAAGTTTAAGCAAGATGATTTATTCTTTATTTAGAGGCAAATCTACTGAATATAATAAGCTTAAAGTAATTAGAAATAATTATGAAACTATTGAAGCGCAAAGACAAAATTCTAAACAAGACCAGCAACAGTCAGATACAGCTGATGTGAAATTAGAAATGCGTAATGATCTTGGCTTATCATATGAGCAGGAGATAAATAAAGCTGTTAAAAAATCTCATAAAGAGGAAGAAGATGTCTGATGCATTAAATGCTAGAGGATCAAAGACAAAATTCTTAGCTTTTTTGCTTTTTCTTTCTTTTAGTGAAATTACTGCTGCAGAGATTTATAATAAATATCAGGATGCTGCTACTGAATTATGGGGCGTGAAGGATACTAAGAATATGGTTATTATGCCTGCTCAGTTTGAGCAAATTTTTTCAGATAACAATAGATCCCTATTTCATGAACAATCTTTAGAAGGATCTTGGTTGATTCCGGTCGTTAAATTTGGCAATTATTATAGAGTAGATATCACAGGTAAAACTAAATTTTCAAGTGTTTACTACGAAAATGGTCATGATTATTATCAGGAGGGATTTGCTAGATTCATCGGCGACAATGGTAAAGTAGGTTTTCATAATCAAAAGGCAGAAATAGTTATCGAGCCAATTTATGATTTTGCTTGGCCTTTTAAAGATGGCTATTCATATGTCTGCTCAGATTGCTTTGGTTCTTATCTTGGTGAGGTCACTTTTAAACCTCTATCTTCTAGTGCAACCCCAAAACCTATGGAAGATCTATACCGAGAAGTAATTGGTGGTAAATGGGGAGCAATCGATAAGAATGGTAAAATAGTCGTACCCTTAAATTTTAGTTCATGGCATGAAGTAGATAAATTCCTCAACCAACAAGCCAATAATTAATTAAAGCTCATCAATTTTTTGCCAAGCAATTGTACCATCTGCTTTATCTATCAACGATACTCCTAGAATTCTAGCTTGCTCTCTCAAAGAATCAGCTTTTAGCCAATTTTTTTCCCTTTTTGCTATAATTCTTGCCTCAATAATATTTTGAATGTCGTTAGAAATGGCTTCAACATCATCTTGAACTTTAGAACTATGTAATTGTTTTTGAAAAAATCCTAAAAATTGAGCATTAGTAACTAATTGACCTACATATTTTGATTTTTCTACTAAATCAGTCGCATTATGAGCCATCTTTGCTAAATCATTAATTTTTTTAATTGCCAGCGGCGTATTAAGATCATCTAGCAAAACCTCTTGTATAAATAATCTAGAGTCCTGAGCTACGAAGGCATTAGTCTCCACGCCATCTATTACTTTATGCCAAAATTCAAGCATTTTCTTAGCATCCGCTAAGGCTTTATTATTATAATCTAATGGTTTACGATAATGAGTGGATAAAAGTAATAACCTTAGTACCTCACCATGCACTCCTTTTTCTCGTAAATCTTTAACTGTTATAAAATTACCGAGAGATTTACTCATTTTCTTTCCCTCAACCGTTAAAAATCCATTATGCACCCAGTAATTAGCGAACTTGGAACCCGGGAAAGCAGCTGTGCTTTGAGCGATTTCATTAGTATGATGAGGAAAAATAAGATCAGCACCTCCCCCATGAATATCAAAATTTTCTCCTAAGTATCTATGACTCATTGCTGAGCATTCAATGTGCCAACCTGGTCTTCCTTTGCCCCATGGACTGTCGTAAGTTGCATCAGCACTATCTATAGATTTCCAAAGAACGAAATCTTCAGGATTTATTTTTGCTGAGTTATTTTGAATCCTGTTGCCTATTTGTGCATCTTGGAGCAAACGGTTTGATAGTTTGAAATAATCTTTAGACTTGACTACTTCAAAATAAACATCGCCGTTTTCTATATAAGCAAAGCCCGCCGTTATTAATTTCTCAATAATCGCGATCATTTGCGGTAAATTATCTGTAGCTTTTGGTTCTATTGTAGGCGAGAGACAACCTAAATATTCTGTATCTTGATGAAAATTTTTGGTAGTTTGCATCGTTAGCTCACCAATAGAGATTCCAAGCTGCTTAGCACGCTCTATAATCTTATCATCAATATCAGTAATATTTCTCACATACTTGACGCTATGCTGACCATATATATGCTGCATTATTCTAAATAATACGTCATAAATAACTATTGACCTTGCATTACCAAGATGAGGATCATCGTAAACCGTAGGACCGCAAACATAAATTTTTACTTCATCTTTATCTATTGGTTTAAATATCACTCGCTTCTTGTGCAAACTATCGAATATAAATAATTCCATAAAACTATTAAAAATTTTGCATATTATAATATAATAATTGCAACATTTAAATATCTATGTGATGCCAAATAAAATACGCCAAAATGAAACATATTCTGGTTTACGTCCTACCAAGGTAGATTTAACTGAATTTTATTTGAACGTCAGAATTATTATTTTTGCCGTAATTTTGATTATTATAATCTTGCTCACTATATATTTCGTCCGTTCTTATGCTAGTAAAAAACAAAATATCATTCACAATATGCGAGCTGAAGCCAATATACTTGAAACAATATTGATTGAAGATATAAATTATTCAACCTATTTCATGGATATTATTGCCAGGCAAGTGATCAACGATCCTTACAATATTAAACATATCCGTAGTATATTCAAAGCACATATGCCATCTTCTAATTTTAGTACTCTTTTTGGTTGGCGGAAATATAGTTGGATTGATGAAAATTTTCAAGAAATTGTGACTAGCACTAAAGGTGTAGAAGCAAACCCCAAAGATTTATCTTTTTTAAAAAATCTTGTTAATACCGATCCTGACTGGCAGGATAAAATAATTTTTTATACCAACAAAACTCCGCTCAAAAACGATAGTCTAAAACTAATGAAAAATATATCTGATCAAGATACAGGTAGTTATGCTGGATCACTGATACTGAGTTATGATATTGCAACGATGATTCGTAGAATGAAAGTAAAAAAAAGGCAAGAACAAACTAATTTTGTACTCATGGATACTCAGCTTAAAGTTATAGCTCAATCTAGTCCAGTAATAAACGAGATTATTGATGGTCAGGAAAATTTCTCACCAGAGCTGTATGAAACTTTACAAAAATTCACCATTAACAACTCCCCATTTAAAGATTTATCATATATAGACATTATAGGAGGCGTAAATTATCATATAAAAAAGGTCAATGATTTACCATTCATTCTAATAATTAATACAGATAATAAAGAAATTAAGCAAACAATTCTAGAAAGTATAGCACGTAAAATAACTGAAGTAGCGATCTTTGTTTCAATATTTTTAGTAATGGTAATATCCATCTATAGGCGCGAAATATTTCTCAGGTCAAAAGCGCAACAAGCTACCAAATTAGCAAATAGAGCTACAAAAGCAAAATCAGAATTTCTGGCTTTTACTGCTCATGAAATTAGATCACCTCTAGGATTTATTGTAACTGGATCTGAAATAATGATCAAGCAGTTAATAGGTAATTTACCTTTAAGTTACATGCAATATGCTGAAGGTATACACAAAAATGCTAAGCTAATTTTAGATTTTATAACAGATATTCTTGATGAAAATCAAATCATTGAAGGTAAATTTAAAATTGTTAATTCAATGGTAGATTTGAATTCTATTATTGAGGAAGCGATTGTAATTAACAAAGCTCGTTTTAATGATCGCAAAATTGAAATTAATTTTCAAGGTACAGAAGCTTTACCAAAGCTAATTTGTGATCAACGTAGAATTTTGCAAGTAGTTAATAATTTGCTTAGCAATGCTATAAAATATTCAAATGATGACACAGTAATCTCTATATCTACTGAATTATTAGATGACAAACTAGAGTTTATGATAAAAGATCAAGGTATAGGTATGAGTGAAAATGAAATAAAAATTGCTTTAAGCATGCATGGCGTAGCACAAAAAAGAAGCCATGATTTTATCGAATCGTATGGACTTGGTTTGCCAATAGTCAAAATGCTACTCGACGCCCATGAAGCAGCACTCACTATTAAAAGTGAACCTAACGTTGGTACCCAAATCAAAATCATCTTTCCTAAATTTAAACTTATTTTCAATAGACAATGATTCTATAAGCAAATAAATTATATTAAATATTATTTGAATAAGTATCATGATGGATAGTTGGTTACACAAATTTTTAAAACTACCAGTATTACTGACTATTACAATATGCCTAATAAGTTCTTTGGGCTTCTTGGTCTTATATTCTGCAGCTGGCGGTAATTTATATCCTTGGGCTTACAGACAAATTTTGAACTTCGCTTTGCTATTTCCTATGTCAATTTTAATAGCTACCATAAATATTAAAACCATATATAGATTTTCTTATTACTTTTACTTTGCAGTTATGTTTTCATTAATTGCTGTAGAAATTTTTGGCACTACCGCTAAAGGAGCAAGCCGCTGGTTAAATTTAGGATTTTTAAAATTACAACCATCAGAACCAACCAAGTTAGCCATTGTTTTGATGCTAGCTAGATATTTTCATGATCTAAAAGCTAACCAAGTCAACCAATTTAGTAAAACTTTTCTTGGCATGCTTGCTGTTATTTGTCCTTTTGCTCTAATCTGCAAGCAACCGGATCTTGGAACAGCAATTATTGTGATTATTGTTGCTGTCAGCATTTTTTTTGCTAGCGGTATAGATACTTGGAAATTCATAGCTTTAGGCATATCAGTATTAGGTTCTTTACCTATTATTTGGAACATGATGTATGATTACCAAAAACAACGAGTAATGGTTTTTTTAGATCCTAATAAGGATCCACTAGGTAATGGCTATAATATTATTCAATCTAAAATTGCTATTGGTTCTGGTGGATTGTGGGGCAAAGGTATAGGCTATGGCTCCCAAAGTCATTTAGATTTTTTGCCAGAACATCAGACTGATTTTGTCTTTGCTACTATGTCTGAAGAATTGGGGTTCGCTGGAGGTATTTCTTTACTATTTCTGTATAGTTTAGTTATCTCAATTTCAATTAGCATAGCAATTAATTGCCGGACTATGTTTGGTAAGTTAGTTTCTGTTGGTATTACAACGATCTTTTTCAGCCATGCTTTTATTAATATTGCTATGGTGATGGGATTATTACCAGCTGTTGGCGTGCCTTTACCTTTAGTTTCTTATGGAGGAACTATGATGAGCTCTATGCTAATTGGTTTTGGTTTGATCATGAATGCCGAAATTCATAGAACAACTAATTTTTAATTTCAGCAGATATTGTAAAATTTGCATGTATAGACAATTGATAGATATTTTACTAAAAACAATGCTAATAATATTGTTTATAATAATAGTTTTGTTACCTTTATTTTGTTATAAATTGGGAATTGTTTTAGAAATTTTACCAGCTCTAGAAATTTTACTTGTATTTTATTTATATTGCTATGCCAATATTCGCTTCGATGAAATTTTTATTTTAGGAATATTGTTTGATCAATTATATAATATGCCTGTTGGTACTAATTCAGCAGCTTTAATTACTGGTATTGTATTTATAAAACTAGTTAGTAAATGGTTTATTATCAAAGAATATTTAGCAAATTTCATTATCTTATGTGGTTTTAGTTTTACCGTTATTCTAGCTAGATGGCTTATAATTTACAGTAACAATATATCACTTGCTTCTCCTACTATTTTTATTCTATATTATTTAACTACCATATTTTCATATCCTATCTTAAAAATTTTATTTGATAAAATATTTCATTGTTTGAAAAAGAATTATGTTAGATAATGAGATATTACGTAATAGTCTAGTCTCGCGTAGAGCATTTATCATTGGCATTGGCAAAATAAGCTTTTTTTCTTTGCTGAGCTTAAAAATGTTTTACATGCAGTTGATTCAAAACAAAGAATATAAAACGTCTGCAGACAAAAATCGCATTTCATTGTTATTAGTCCCGCCAATGCGTGGAAACATCTATGATATTGACGGTATCTTAATTGCTAACAATAAACCATGTTTCAAACTATTTTTAGACAAAAATTTAAGTAAAAATTATAAACAAGACATTGACATAATTATCAATTCACTCGAACTACCTGAGAAAATACAACGAAATATTTTTAGAAGAATAAAATCTTCTGGCCTAAGAATACCAGTTGCTCTGCTTGATGAACTTTCATGGGAGCAGATAGCCATAATTGAGGAAATTAGAAGCCGCTTAAGTTCACTATTTATTGATAGAAGTTATAATCGCTTCTACAGTTATAATCAATCTCTGTCACATTTAATCGGCTATACAGGTAATATCAATGAACAGGAAAAAACTGATTTGGATTTAACTAACATCAGTGAATTCAATGTTGGTAAAGCTGGCATTGAACGTTATTATGAGAATGATTTGCGTGGGCAGTTTGGTTACAAGCAAATGGAGATTAACGCTTATGGCAGATATGTTAGAGAATTATCAAGTATTTCGAGTATTAATGGTAATGATTTAACATTAAATATCAGTGCAGCTCTGCAAGATAAAATTCAGCAATATCTGCCAGTGGAAGGTTGCTCAGCAATTGTAATGGACACAAATACTGGAGCAGTCCTAATACTATCTTCTACGCCAAATTTTGAAACAAATAATTTTGCTAAGCTATCGACTAATTATTGGCGTAGCTTGATTAACGATCCTTATAAGCCACTTGTTAATAAAGCATTACAAAATACTTACCCTCCTGGTTCAGTTTTTAAAATTATAACTGTTTTAGCAGCTTTGAAAGCTGGCATACCAGCTGATCATACTGTTAACTGTATTGGCGGCGCTTCAGCACTTGGTAATCAATATTACCGATGCGCTAGCAAAATTGGCCATGGTAGATTGGACATGCACAAAGCTCTTAAACATTCTTGTAACGCATATATGTATGAGATTGGTAAGCTAATTGGCGCTGATCCTATTTTAGCAATGGCGCGTAATTTTGGTTTTGGCAGCATCACGGGCATTGATTTACCTAATGAGAATAGTGGTTTTCTACCATCTAAAGCATGGAAGAAAACCAAGCTAAAATCTAATTGGAACCTTGGTGATACCCTTAATTTATGTATTGGTCAGGGTTTTTTGTCTGTAACTCCTCTGCAAGTCGCTAGGTTTAGCGCTGCTATTGCTAGTAATGGTAAAATTTTTGTCCCTAAAGTTTTAAAAGGAGAAGCTAGTTATACTCAAGCTGAAGTAAGTAAAGAATACTTTGAAATTGTTAAAGCTGCGTTATATGACGTAGTAAATACGCCAAGTGGTACGGCTTATAGAAGCAGAATTATAAATCCACACCATCAGTTAGCTGG
>JAKONF010000085.1 GCA_022702085.1 Rickettsiaceae bacterium
TAGATGCAGCAACAGTTCAAGTAACGGTTCCATCTTACCGCAGAAACGATATGATTGAGTTCATAGCTGAAATTGAGCGTCTTAGCGTTCAACCTGATTATAAAGCTAAGATTGTTATTAATGAAGCGACTGGTACGATAGTGATTGGTGATAAAGTACATATAAGACCTGTAGCTATCGCGCAGGGTAACTTAGTGGTAAATGTAGGGCAATTAAGCTATGATAAATTCAGTCCAACTACTTCTGATGCCAAGCAAGATCTAATCAACAAATTTGTTAATGAACGCCGCGGCAGGTCCGTACATGAAATGAATGAAGGAGCAACGCTGAGTGAGGTAGTAGCAGGGTTAAACAAACTTGGCGTTTGGCCTCGCGACATAATCAATATTCTTCACAACATGAAGTCTGTGGGTGCCCTTGATGCTGTAATTGAGGTTAGATAAATGGTATGCCATATAGCAACAATTTGGGTAATTCTTCGATATCACCATCTTTAATCACTAATCGCTTCAAAGAAGCAACTCCTTCAAAAAAAGAAGATACTAAATCTGAAAAAGGTGAATTTGCCAAAACTTTAGCTAAAGTTAACAAGTCTAAAGCTTTAGAAGCTACAAATAAAGTAATCAATAATCCAAATCATATTAGCTCTGATTCTAACAATGAGCTGAATAAAGGCGCAGAGATCTTGAAAGGTATAGAGATCTTGGAAAACAATTCGCATAAAAGTGGCACGAATTTTGCTTCAAGTAAAACAAGCAAAGAAAACGAGCTTGTACAACTGAGTCAAGAATTTGAGAAAACTATGTTTAAATCATTATGGAATTCTGCTTTCAACGCTAATGAAATAAATGACCCAGAATTTGCAGGAGGATTTGGTGAGCAACTGATGAAAACTGAGCTTGTCAATGCATGGGTTGAAGCTTCATATAAACCAGGCGCATTGCACGAACAAATATATAATCAACTGAAAACTTCTGCTGAGACAAAAAAGTAAGTTATGAGCAAACAAAATATCAATGACTTAGGCAAAACTTTTTTAACAAAATTGAATTTTGTGATTCGTTTAATCGACAAGGAAAATAAATTACTAACGGCCTCAAACTCAATGGAAGGTCTTGATAATTTTACTGAGAAGCAAAAACTACTTGACGATTTGTTTTTGATTAGCTCTAAAATTCAGCAAGAAAAAGATACTAATCCTGATTGGGAAAAAAATGAAAAGTTATTTAATGAGATTGGTAATAAATTTAGAAAATTAGAACAACTTTTAGAGCAAAGTGAAATTTTGTGGCAAAGCACTATGATTGTAAATGAGCAATTATTTGATATTTACAAAAAAGTAAAATTAAACCAAACTATAAATAAATACGGTTATAATAAAAAAGGTGAAATTGCAGCTCTTAAAAATATAGAAAAAATTATGCCTGCAATCAGTCTTAATGATAAAGTTTAAAAAATATAGGTGATATAAAATGGGATTAAGTAGAGATTTACTAACCAGTATCCAAAATGATATAAAGAGCACTAATACTAGTCGGACCAATTCTTCTAGGATTAATGTTCCAGGAGCTCATAGAATAGACTCAATCTATATAGATAATCATGCCAATGGCCATTCTTTAGGAGTAATAAGTAAAGAAAGGCGCGCTGAAGATGAATATTTAAGCCGTCTTATCAGATCTAATATCACTGGTTATAACAAAGCTGATAATACATCAAAAATATTACTAGATCTACAATCTGTATTAAGCGATCCTAGTGATCCTACTAAATCTAAGCTAGTTGTGGCTATTAATGATTTTTTTAGTAAAGCAATTCCTCTGACTAATAATCATGATATATCTTCAGTACAAAATTTTATCACTCAAGGAGTTGATTTAGCAAATACACTTTCAGTTGCTAAAAATAAAATCAATCAACTAAGATACAATGCAGATCAAGATTTAAGTTCCTCTCTGCAAGATGCAAATAAAATTATCAAACAAATTTACGATTTAAATCAAGTTTTGGTTAAAAGTCCAAATCCATCACTACAACTTTTAGATGATCGAGATAAATTACTTAATGACCTTGCTGAGCAATTTTCTATTAAAGTTAGTTTTGGTAATAATGGTATGGCTTTGGTAGCTACCGAGATTGGTGGTACTAGTATTATAGGACGTAATCAATATGCTAAGTTCAGTTACTTAGGCTTATCTTCTCAAGAGCAATTGATAAATGGCGCTGAAATAAGTCCTGTTGTATTAAATTATACTGATCAAAAAGGTAGAAATTACAGCACAAATATCAGCGTTATTGATGGTATTAACAACAACAATACATATAAATTACAAGGCGGTAAAATTGCCAGTTGCGCTGAACTTAGAGACGTCATTTTGCCTAACTCACTAGCTGCTGTTGATAGTTTTTCTAAGCTGGTCGTTGATAATATAAATGCTTTGCATAATAATGCCTCACCATATCCACCAAAAACTAGTTACACTAGCTCAAATAAAGTTAGTTTAGCTGACAGTAATTTATGGAATGGAACAACGACCATAAGTATGGTAGATGCAAATGGTAGAGCAGTAAATGGTAGCTCAGGGCCGTTTAAACCAATAACTATAAATTTAGCAGAGATTGCAAATAGATCAAATAATGGCTTAACTAAAGTCCAGGACATTATTACCGAAATAAATTCTTTTTTGAATTATGGTCCACCTGCGCAAAGAATAAGCTTAGGAGAATTCCCAAGCATAGATTCTGCAGGTAATACAACTAATAAATACTTATTAAACGATATCAAATTAGCTGGGAAGTCTGATATTGAACAAGGCAATTTTACTTTCGATTTAGATTTGGACGGAAGTAACTTCTTTGGCAGTAAAATTGAGATTTTGGACGTTCAAACAGATGACGCTGGTGTGAATGTTACTTCAATTCCTACTGATCAATTACCTACTCAGTTTAATTTAGAAAAAAATGCTCATCTACGCACTCATCAGCCTATAACTATAAATGGCTTAACAGCAGGTATCATCAAAAATGTAAATATTAAAGTCAGAGTAATTGGCGATAACGGCGTGACCCAAGAAGGTATTGTCAACTTTAAAATCGATCCTAATCAAACTGACATGTTAAATAAAAGAATTACTGGATCTTTACCTGTGCCAGCAATTACTGGTAATAAATTTGTCAATAATGGTCCTACCCATTCTTCAATAGCTAGGGCTAAACTCGTTGATGACAATGGCGTAGAGATCGGTCAAGATAGCATTTATACTAAAGGTAGATTAGTTATTGAATCTGTCAACAATCAATATGGTCTTGTTATAAGCAATGACTCTAGTGCTGAACTAGGTAGTAACTTACAAGGAATCACAGCTTCTAACTACGGCTTTACTCAATTTTTTGGTTTAAATAACTTTTTTGAGTATGACAATACTTCCCAAAAAAATATTGCTGTTAGATCAGACATTGCAAATGACGTAAGCAAATTATCAATTGCCGTGCCAAGCAATGATAATGGAGTACGTAGTACTGTCAAAGTTGGCAATACTCAAGCCACAGGCACATTAAATTTTACTAATATCAACCCAGGTGGAGATTTTGCAACTAATGATACAATTGTTATTAATGGCGTAACTTTAACCTTTTCTAATACTGATGGCCCACTTAACGTTCTATTGGGTGGAAATATGGCAATTAGTTTAGATAATTTGGTTAGTAAGATAAATAGTACTAATTCTTTAAAATCGGTGATTTCTGCAACGCGTGGGGGTGGAGATGATATCACCTTGACCGCAATTAAACCAGGCACTAGTGGTAATAATATTGCCGTTGCTGCAAATTTAAATGCTGCCGGTGATGTTACAGTTGGTTTTAATAGTGCTACAGCTGGACTAATCTTAAATCCTTCAAATTTAACAGGTGGCGGAGATAGAGATGAATCGATTATAACTTATGGACAATCTATCGGTAGAAGTTCAACAGAATTTTTTGAAGCACTGGCTAATTTGAACGATAAGGTATTGCTCATTAATGCCGCAGGTACCATTCCTGCCACTAACGGTACCTTGCACAACTACGCGTCTACAGTTGGTAGTTTTTTAGCTAATCAAACTAACGATGCACTCACTAGTAAAACTACTAAGCAAACTATTTTACAAAAGCTAACCATAGAGCTTAAAGAAAAAACTGGTATAGATGATGATCAAGAATATTTGAAATCAATGGAACTTTATCAATCATTATCTGCAAAATATCGAGCATTAGGCATCCAGCAGAGACTTTTTGACTTATCGATGGAAATATTTAGTAGATTTTAGCTAGAGAATTTTTGATATATTAACGAAATATTTAAACAGAGAAGTAATGATATGACAGTAACTAAAGACGCACTATACTACCCAAGTAGCACTAGCACAATCAGATTTAAAGAAGCTAATAGACAAGTTAAAATAGCAGCAGATAATATCCAAGATCCATCAAAATTCAAGTCTCTTGATGAATTAGCAGCTTCAGGCACTAAAACAGAATTTGATAATTTGGTTCGTGAGCGAAAAAATTTACATTCCTATATTCAAACTGCTGAAGGCGCCAAATCAGTTTTGGATAATGAATGCTCTGCTTTACATGAATTCAGAAATATGATTGATGATTTTAGAAGCGATACAGCTTATGTCGTATTTGGCAACGATGCTATACAGCCTGCAGCAGATTTCTTGACAAAACTACAAAATTTGTTAAATAGCACTAATTCTCAAGGAAGATTTATATTTGGTGGTAAGAATCAAGATATTGCCCCTTGTGGTGATTTAGGGATTTCTAATCTTGACGTAAATGGTAAACCCATTGCAAATTATACAACTGCTACGCCAGATCCTAAAACTATAAAAATCTCTGATATTCAAACAATTATTACTGGCATTGATGCTTCTAATCCTATTTTTGTCAATGCAATTGGCGCTGTAAACGCGTATAAAATTGGCGATAAAAATGCAGTAGATAAGTATCTCAATGTAGCTACAGAACTGCTATATAACGCACTTGGTACAAAAGAAAGAGCATTAGAAACAGTAGATAATTCAATAGAAGCTAATAAAACTAGAATAAAAAACAACGAAATATCTGTCCAAGAACGATTCACATTAGATGGAGTTGATAGCAGAATAAAATTTAGTTTAGCTAAGCAGAATTTGGAACAGTATTACTATTTAGCGTCGGCAATTCAACAGTTGAAGCGCTCAGCTTTAGCAAATTTTTGATTAAATTTATTTCAATTTTTAAGTTTGAGCTTTGTTTTTGAGAATTATGTTTATAAATAAAATATGATTACTTCTCACCAAAAAAAGCTCAAATTTAGCGCCAAACACTCAAATCAAATTTTTGTAACTCTTAGTCAGCCTGGTCATAGTTCAAGATTTATCGGTGGTTGCGTTCGTGATTGTTTAATTAATAAAACAACCTTTGATTATGATATTGCCACTACTTTAAAGCCAGAAGAAGTGACTTATCTACTGGCTAAAGAACATATTCGAGTAATTCCAACTGGTATAAAATTCGGTACCGTTACAGCTTTAATACAAGATGAAAAATTTGAAATCACAACTTTAAGAAAAGAAATTAACTATAAAGGTAGGTTTCCTGAAGTGGTTTTTACCAGTGATTTTGAATTAGATGCAAGTAGAAGAGATTTTACGATCAATGCTTTGAGCTATTGCCCACACGAAGAAATTCTTTATGATTATTTCGGGGGCATGGAAGATTTACTTAAGCAAAAAATAGTATTTATCGGCAATCCTTATGATAGAATTAAGGAAGATCCTTTAAGGATCTTACGTTTTTTTCGTTTTTTTTGTTATTACGGTAGTAAAGATAGTATTGATCTAGAGGGGTCATCCGCTTGCATGGAACTAGGAGAGCTTTTGCATAGTTTATCCAAAGAAAGAATAATAGCTGAATTAAATAAAATAATTATCCATCCTGAAAACTATTCGACGCTCCTTTTAATGGATAAATTGAGCATACTGAAGAAAGTTTTGCCTATTAATAATTTTAATGTTCAGGCTCTGCAAAACAGCCAAATCTACTCTCAAAAATTAGCAATTAGTCTTGAAACTACAACTATATATGCGCTAATTTTTTATTATAATAGCGAGCTAAAACTATCTGATCTAATGAGATTAAAATTCTCTAAGAAGGATGCATCATCAATTATTAGATTTATATCATTTTTTCAAAGTCAAGATAAGTTGGATTGGAATTCGCTTAGATATCTATGGCTAGATGAAAAGTTTTTACAATTCGTCATTATTGCTTTGAGCGTTGGTAAACTCTATTTTGCTATTGCTAAACAATTTATATTAGAACATAATGCTAAAGAAATTCCAATCTTCCCACTTAATGGGAATGATTTATTGCATATAGAACAAGGCGCTATGCTCGGCAAACAGCTTGCTTACTTAAAACAATTATGGATAGATAGTGATTATACCCTATCCAAATCAGAACTGATAGAATCTATTAAAAAATGAAATTTATCTTACATAATGTACTATTTACTCTAATATTCTTTCTTTTATCAACTAAAGTACTTGCGCAAATTAAAATAGTAGCAAGCATTTCCCCAATAGCTAGCCTTGCTGCCATGATATTTGGGGACAAAGCCGATATTGAAACTATAGCTCAAAGTAGTGGCTGCCCACATCATTATCATGCTAAGCCTAGTGATTTAAAAAAAATCAATGAAGCTGATCTGGTCATATATATAGATGAACATTTTGATGGTTTTATCACTAATTTAGCTAAGAATTATCAGGGCAATATAGTTAAAATTAGTAAAATTGATGGTTTGAATTTAGTTAAGGATGGTGATGATATTAATTGGCATTTTTGGTTAGATTTAAATAATGCTGAGCTAATATTAAGGGAACTAGCTAAACAACTTACTATTCAATTTCCAGAATATAAATTATTCATTGCCAAGAACCTAGCAGAATCTTTATATAGAATTTCTTCTCTTCAGCAGTATAAAAATGCTAAACTAACTTACTTATCTGAATTAATTGATCTAACTCAAAGTTTGGTTTATTTTTTTTCAGGTACTAATGTTATGCTAATCAAGCCTAGTTATAATCAAAATAGCTTAAAATTTTATGCAGATCTCACAAATATTTTAGAGATGAAGCATGATAGATGCCTGATTATAGATAATGATCAGAATATAAATTCTTATAATAAATTTAAGGCTAAACTGATTCAAATTGATCCAGAACATTGGCGAACAGAGAACATGTTATCAGATGATTTTATCGTAAATTATACCAAGATTATTGATCAGTTAGCTACTTGTGCCAGTTATTAATTAGACAAATATAGTCAAAAATTATACCATTAAATTGGGAATTATATTATCTTTTTGAAGATATAGTACTCAAAGGAAATAATAAAAATAAACCAGACATTAGAACAGTTTATTCCACAAGATTACCCTATCAATTCCAATAATCTTTGATCTTATTAGCTACAAAAAAGTAAGTTTACTAAAATCATTATATAAAAGGGGTATTCCTTTAATATGTCAGGAGGAGGATGATACAAACGCTTTACATATTGCTTGCGGAGTTAGCGGAAGTTTAGAGTGTACCAAATTTTTAATAGAAAATAATATACTAACCAATATACATAAAAAATCAACTAGATATGGTGATACTCCATTAAC
>JAKONF010000098.1 GCA_022702085.1 Rickettsiaceae bacterium
TTAATGTAATGAGTTTTCTTGTTATTTTAACATTATTTTTTATTCGGATTTACTACTATAAGAAAAACGAACGTTTTTCTTATAGTAGTAAATCTTTTACGAATAAGAATTATTAAAGCTAAATTAAATTTAGCAGATTACTAAAAAGCAATTCATCGAGATATTTAAATTTTTTGAGCTAAACTTTTCATAATTATTATTCTGCAAATACTTTCAACTTAATTGTAGTAAATTAAATCATTAATACAAATTTTTTGACTTTTGTTAATAAAAACGTAATATCCTACTGTTTAAATAAATCTTTTAATCAAAAATAAGTTAGAAAGGTATAAAATGAGTAAAAAGCAAATATTTGTTTCAATTAAAGAAATCAATGAGGCAACTGATAAGCAAGACGTAAAAACTGCTCAAACTTTACTTTCCGATGTGAAAGATTTATTAAAAGCAGATCGTTCAATCGTTAATGAGACAAATGAATCGCAGTACACACCTATTATCATAGCTACTGTAAATAAAAATTCAAATGTGGAATTAATAAAATTATTGATAGATGCAGGCGCTGACGTTAAGGCTACAACAAGAAGCGGCCAGACACCATTAATATTAGCAGCTCAAAATGGCCACGATAAAATTGTAGAGCTACTCTTAGGCTCAGGAGCAGATGCTAAGGCTATTATAAGTGCTAGAGGAATATCAGCTTTATTTATGGCAGCTCAAAATGGCCACGATAAAGTTGTAGAGCTACTCTTAGGCTCAGGAGCAGATGCTAAAACTGTAAATGCTAAGGGAATATCAGTTTTATATGTGGCAGCTCAAAATGGTCATAATAAAATTGTAGAGTTACTCTTAGGCGCAGGAGCAGATACTAAGGCTGTAAATGCTAGAGGAATATCAGCTTTATATGTGGCAGCTCAAAAAGGCTACGATAAAATTGTAGAGTTAATCGCAAAAGCAGAAGGCGCAGATCTTAAATTGAGCAGTTTTGAAAATTCTTCTTTGAGTCAGAATGTGAGTCTTGATTCAATAGCAAGTGGCAAGAAAGTAAAAGAACAGTATAGTGATTGGAATGATGAATATGAAACTAGGGTTTCGTCCCCCATAACTTCTGCTAATAATTCTAATGATCAAAGTAGCTCAAGTTTACAGGAGTTAATTACTCAGCAACAAATTAGAGATGAGAATAATCAAGATGACGTCAATAGTATTGGTCACACCACTTACAGTAGCACTTTAAATGATTAAAAAGTGAAAATATTTTTAGTTAATGAGGTGGTAATTTGTTCTAACTCAGTATTTTTTATTACAGTTTTATAGTATTGCAGGAGTTATATTATTTCTCCTTCTCTTACTGAATTTATGCATGTTAGGAAAACAAGCGTTTTTCTAACTAAAAAAGTGTAAAGAAATAAAGATAAATATAGATAAGTCGCTTACAGAAGTAATAAAATTAATAAATTATATTCAAAAGGCTTAAGCGATCCCATAGATACCACAACTTCTTAAAGAAGATTTGTTTTTAACATTTCTTCCCTTGCAGAAATAGAGCATCATAAGAGAAAGAACCTTGGCAAGCCTTGCTGCTGCAAGAAGCAGAAATAAAATTGGCGGTAGACCCAAGGGATTATTGGTGGCTGCAAAGAATAGGGCAATAGCTGCGGAAGCTCTGTATAAGGACCAAAAGTTATCAACCAGGCAGATAGCTAAGCGCCTGAGCATTTCTACTTCAACTTTATATGAGTATTCAAGGCATAGGGAAGAATTAAAGCTTAATCCTAATTTGTTTAGCGTAGTGTATTATTAAAAACCAATGTTACTTTTTACATATAGTAGTAAGATTGTACTAATTTTTTTACTTATTATATAATTGACCAAGTTCTACATTAATAATAAATTAGATAATTATATATAAGATAGTGCGTTATGGTTGCTGTTATTTGGTTTAGAAATGATTTACGAGTCTTTGATCATCTTGCTTTAGATGCAGCAATTAAAACAAACTCACCTATACTACCTATATATATTTATGATGAAAATTGCTCAAGAGCACTTGGCGGAGCTGCTAAATGGTGGCTGCATCATAGTTTATTGGCTTTGCGTAGGGAACTAAAAAAGCGTAAGGCTGATTTGATTTTCAAGAAAGGTAATGCTTTAGATATATTAAAAAACCTAGATAAAAAATTAGGAATTTCGCATATTTTTTGGCATAAGCGTTACGACCAAGAAGGTAAAGAGCAAGATTTAAAAATAGCAAAACACTTTAAAAATATAACTTGCCGAGAATATAATGGCTCTTTGTTATTTGAACCAGAAAATCACCGAACTCAAGAAGGTAATTTTTTTAAAATTTATTCACCTTTTTGGAAAAATTGTCTAAAAACAGGCGGAGTACCTCATCCTATCAAAACACCATCTAAAATAAATTTTGAAGTAAGCTCACTAAAGTTTTCAGAGGATCTAAATTCATGGAATTTACTACCTACCAAACCTGATTGGGCGAAAGGATTTAGAAAAACTTGGCAACCAGGAGAGAAAGGTGCCCAAAAACTTTTTAAGCAGTTTTTATTAGATAAACTACATCGATATAAAATAGGGCGTAATTATCCAGCAGCTTTAGCTATATCTGATTTATCCCCTCATATTCATTGGGGAGAAATCAGCGTCAGGCAATTATGGCATCAAGTGAGTGAGATCATTGAAAAT
>JAKONF010000120.1 GCA_022702085.1 Rickettsiaceae bacterium
TTATGATAGTAATGATGAACAAATCACTTTTTCTAAAGAGGAAAATTTTCTAAAAGAATTTATTTCAATGTGTGAAGAATCAAATATGATTTTGATAGGAGATTCCTCAAGATTTCTACATGAAGTATTCACATAAGCTAGGCAGGTAGAATGAACCTGCTATGTTCAAAGATAAGCTTGAGCAGAACATATCAGAACTTTTAGATGATATAGTAATGATAGATTAGCTGAGGTTACCATTGTCAGAATTTATCCAGAAATATTAAGATTATTAATTATTTTTTTGATTTTATGCAGCATAATTATTGTTTGTGAAAGTGAACTAATAATGCAATATATCTTTAAACTAACTTGAACTATGTTTGATAAATTATGCAAACTGTAAACATTCATGCTGCCAAAACTCATCTTTCGAAATTAATTGAACGTGCTTTTCTTGGTGAAGAAGTTGTTATCTGTAAGTTAGGAAAACCAATGGTCAGATTAATAAAATACGCCCCACAAACCAACTCTAGAGTTCCAGGTCAGTGGCAAGGCAAGGTAAGCATTTCTTCTGATTTTGATGTACTACCTAAGAACATGAAAAATATGTTTAACGGTGAAGAAGATATATGAAATATCTTCTTGATACTCATGCTTTGCTTTGGTGGCTTGAAGATAATCCAACCCTATCTAGTAAAGCTAGAAAGATAATTAGTCTTGATAATAGCATAATATATGTGAGCAGCGTAAGTGCATGGGAAATAGCTATTAAAAAATCTTTGGGTAAACTAAAAGCACCAGATAATCTAGATGAAGTAGTTAAAATAAACAATTTTATTCCTCTATCCATATCAATTACACATGCATTATATATCACTAAACTACCTAAACATCATGATGATCCATTTGACAGATTGTTGGCCTCACAAGCTATATGCGAACAATTAACTTTGATTACCAGAGATACCAATATCCTAAAATACGATGTGCGAGTAGTATGCGCTTAAATAAATTTGATTTCATAATATAAGAATTTATGAAAACAGAAGATACATACAGTAATTTATACAATTATTGTTGCCGGGATGAAAAGGATAACCCTATCTGGATTAAGAGCGTTAAAAGATTATTACGTAATAATCCGGATTTAGATTTGACTAAAAGAGAAGGATTTGTTTTTAGCTTAGCAATATCAAATCAATCTATCAAAATGCTGAGTATTTTACTCAATTATTATGAGCAAAATAGTCTGCAAGCAGAGCCTGATACACTAGAATACAAAGTAGCTAAATATAAATTAGCTACCATTATCCAAGATGCAGCTGACGATTATGATCTTTCTGAAGAAATGAAAAATTTATTAGCTCCTTATCGACCTGGCGAAAATGACGATACTGATATGGAAGAAGATTTCCTTGATGATAAAAACCTTAATTTTTCAAGTTTATCTGCCACGAACCATGAACAAAAAGAAGGTAATTATGCTGTTCTTACTGAAGATAATCTAGCTAAATTTACGCAAGAGCAAGAAAAATTAGAAGAAAAAGATATTATAGGAAGAGACGCTACCAAAGACTAGATAGAGTATTCTACCATAAGATATTTATGAAGCTTGACTTCTAATATATTCTAATAACATTCTCTGCTTTATATTAAATTTAGTAGGCGGACAAGGTATTCTACCCTCGCTCCATTCTTTAGGGCAGCCGCCACCACATGTAGGCAGCATCACGCATGTTCCACAATCATAACGTGAGATTACATCTTCGGAATAAAAGTTTCCCCATGGTGAATTTGGATGGTTTAAAGGAGCGGTTTCTGTGTTTCCAAGAGCATGAATATTTTTACCTTTTTTGTCATTATAAAATGGTACTAAACTTACTTCTGAACAACTAAACACTTCGCCGAAAGGATCGATCAATTCATTGTTTGGATTAACCGTGAAGCATACTGACTTATTTCTCATAGGGAGATAATTGACATGAAAACCCATTTGGCTCATATCTATCAGCCACTCTAACTCCCAATCAGCAAAATTAGTTTTTTCTGCTGCTAACATATGTGCATCATTTCCCCAAGAATGTATGGGAGCTACGTAAAATTTTATTTTCTTATGTAAATTATCTTGCTTTAGCTTATTTAGTAATGGCACTACTCCATCTTTATTTCTATCATCTACGTTACAACGAATTACAATCTGGGCCTCCGCATATTTAGACAACAGCAATATATTATCATATATTTTGTCAAAAGTTATGCCCCCTGCTTTGGTATGCCTACGTGCGTCATGAAATTCTGCTGTGCCATCTAGAGTGATTTCAAACTCCTTTATTTTGTAAACATTGATTAGATCATAAATTATGTCTGGATTTAACAAATATCCATTAGTGATAATCTTTGCGTTATATTTTAGATTATATCTATCAGTAAGCTTAAAAATATTTGTACTTAAATCTTTTATAGCTGAATATCCTGATAAAGGTTCAGCGCCAAACCATGTAATAGAGAGTGAATTATATTTTTTTGCAGCAAGTTTCTTAGTAATGCGATCTATAATTGCTATTCTAACTTCTTGCTTCATATTTTTATCTTCATGCCTTTGGCCGCAATAGCCACAACCTAAAGGACAAGCTGCTGTAGGCTGCACGCTTATATATAAATTATCAGTATTAGCAATATGTTGTAGATTTTCGTTTAATATTGTTTTTCGTTCATCTTCTTCTTTAGGTACAATAATTTTACCTTCTGCTAAAAGATCTAGAGTATCTTTAGGAAGTACTTCTAGATTACTACTTATCTTTTCCCATAATAGTCTATTAATAACCTTTAGAGTATTACTGCGTGTGCTATTGTATATATCTATCATCGGCAATGAGCAATTTCACTTTTTCATCTATGTA
>JAKONF010000122.1 GCA_022702085.1 Rickettsiaceae bacterium
TTATTTTAAATCTCACTGCTTAAAAATTATTGATAAGCTTCAAGTAAATGGTGAGTAGATAATTATTACTAAAAGGGATAAACCAGTAGCGAGAGTTACTGCTATAGATATGTTAGAGGAATCTTTATTTGATATGTTTAAAAGTAAAGCAGAGATAAAAAATGATATAATACAGCCCATAGAAGAAGTATGGGACGCAAGTGATGAATAATATTATAATACTAGATACTCATGTTTTGCTTTGGTCTTTATTAAAATCAGAAGAATTATCAACTCAAACAAAGCAGATAATCAGTGAAGCTAAGGTAGATGCGCAATTAATGATATCTTCGATTTCTTTATGGGAGATTGCTATGCTAGAATATAAGAAACGTATCAATGTTTTTGAGCCTATCACAAACTTTTTAGATTCTATTGGTGAAATAAAAGGATTAATTGTCAAAGATATATCTTCTAATATTGCAGCAGAGAGCACTATGCTTGTTGATAATTTTCATTCGGATCATGCAGATAGAATTATAACTGCTACTGCTAAATGTCATGGTGCTACCTTACTAACAAGGGATCAGAAGATAATCAATTGGGCGGGGCTTGGTCATATAAAATATTTACAAGTATAAGAGTATAAATTGAGATAGCAGTTTTTACATATTTATTAACTCAATGTACTGAACATTATCAATTTTCAAAGTGATCCTAAAATCAATAGCTATTTCAAAATAATAAAGGAGTTAAAATAACTAACTAGCTCAACTAAATGTTTTAAGCTTCTTCCCAATCGGTCTAGCTTCCATATCACTACTGTGTCTTCTGGCCTTAGCTCTGCTATTAGCTTATCTAACTCTGGCCTGCTTGCTTTAGCACCACTAATCATCTCCTGGTAAATTTTCTCGTAGCCAAATTTGGTCAAAGCGTCTATTTGCAAATCTAAATTCTGACTTCCTGTTAAGATCCTTGCGTAACCTATTAGCATTATTTACTCTTAATATCTATTTAATCTAGTCTTGTCTTATTACAAAGAAGTTTTGTTAACGATAACATTAGCGGATTTGAATAATATTAATTCCCTCTATATTTAATCCACTCCAAGCTTTATCAGCAGTGTATATAGGACAATTCATTTTCATACCTAGTGCTATGCATGCTCTATCTCCTAGTGATAAACCTTTCACTTGGGTTAACTTTTTTAATTCACCTACCTTGACAGCAAAGTCAAAATCCAATGGTATTATTTGAGCGATAGCAGCAGCAATCATTTCGCTACTTTGGCTTGACCCCACATCAAATTTTTTATCAAGTTCAGCAATAACCTCAGCAACGTTAACAGTAGACATCAATGACATAGGAAGTAACTCTAATACTATAGAGCTACCACTTTCGCTGTTAAACAGAGCTAAAAGAGCTGAAGCATCTAATACTGCTTTACTCATAAGCTTTTTCTTGATTACGAGTCTCAAGCAGTGAATCCACTAATGATATGTTATCTATATTACGAGCCTTGAGTAGAGCTTGAAATTCTTTGATTTTATCTTTGACAGGAATTATCTTTAATTGCTCTTCTATAACTAATAAAATTTGATCTCCACTTCCAATACCGAAATGATCTCTAACTTTAGCTGGAATGATTAATCTACCATTTTCTCCAACAGTAGCTTTATATTCAGTTTGCATAACTTGCCATTACAAAAATTAAAAATAATATACTAATATTTTTATTGTATAACTAATATATTAATCATGCAATAACAAACTGGCATATAATAAAATAAGTTACAAAATTAAAAACTGTACTAAATTAATTTAGGTAATAAGATTATGAGATAAACTTAAACTATGAATTCATAATGTTAATATCGTAATTTGTTGGATATGTGTTATTAGTTGAGTAAACTCATCTCTTTCAATATAAATTTAACTTTGATTCGCTAAACTGATATGATTTACTTATATTTGATTGATTTGAGTTTTCTTGGCTGATTGTAACTAAGCAAAATAATTGGCATAAAAATAATCAAATTAAATGTCGCGAATGTACTTTTTAGCTAAAACAACTATATCAAATATATTGTTCTTATCGATTTAACTATTTAATGTTTTAATATCTCTTAAAAACGAGGATTTTAAAGAGATGAGTATTGATAGTGAAAAAAGTCTAAATAATAGCTTAGTATAAGCCGATTTTTATCTTTAAACTATCTCTTGTATCCCAATGTCTTAAAATGTATGATACTTAACGAGTAATAAGAAAAAAGATATTATGTTAATAGGATATGCCAGAGTTTCTACTCAAGAACAAAATTTGGATTTACAAATAAAAGCTCTAGAAAAAGCTGGCTGTAAAAAAATCTTTACCGAAAAAGCTTCAGGAGCGCAACGTGATCGCCCTGAGCTAAAAGCTGCTTTAGAATATATGCGTCCTAACGGAGAAGATACCTTAGTAGTATGGAAACTTGATAGGTTAGCCAGATCAATGAAGCAACTTATAGAAAGTGTAGAAGGTCTGGAAGGACGCAGTATAGGCTTTAAATCTCTAACCGAAGCAATTGATACTACAAGCGCTGGAGGAAAATTGGTATTTCATATATTTGGTGCATTATCGGAGTTTGAACGCGGTTTAATTAAGGAAAGGACTATGGCAGGTCTCAAAGTAGCAAAAGAGATGGGTAGAATAGGAGGACGTCCTGCTTCTTTAGGTGAAGATGACCTTATAGCAGCTAAAGCTTTGCTGAAAGATAAAAAAATTACAGTCAAAGAGGTGGCCAAAAGATTAAAAGTAGATCCTTCTACTCTTTATCGTTACCTACCCGGAGGACGTAACTTACTCAAAGATAATGATTAAATAGGGTGTTTGGAGATAGTTATATTAAATATAAAATTATAAAACCTTCATTAGAGGTATATCACTTAAAGTAATATCAGAATCTCACAATGTTTCCTTACGTACTCTCCTGGTGTAAAAGTTATAAAAATCAAGGATTAATAGGACTTGAAAACCAACAACGTTCTGACAAAGGAAAGTATCGCAATATATCCAAGAAAATATTACATAGCAGGATTAGCTTTAAAGCATCCATCAATTGCTACAATACATGATCAAACCCAATAAACTCACTAAAGAATATAGTGATATGAGATTAAACGATCGTATCGAGTCTATTACCAATTTTAATATAAATTTAGTCATTGTTGACGAAGCTGATAGATTAAAGCTAGCATCTCTAGAACAAGTAAGAGATTATTATGATAAAAACGGTTGTGGCCTTATATTAATAGGTATGCCTGGTATGGAGAAAAAACTATCTCGGGTAATGCTCAATTGTATTCTAGAATCGGTTTTGTGCATGAATTTAAACCTTTATCTCAAGAGGAAATGTTATTTATAATGAACAGTTATCTCAGTAAACTAGATATGAGTATTGATCTTAAAGATTTTACCGATCATGAAGCACTAAATGTCATTGTGCAAGTAACACGAGGAAACTTTAGATTATTAAAACAAATTGAACGTGTTATGAAATTGAATATGCTCATGTTACTAAAGAAGTAGTGCTTTGTGCTAGAGAATGTCTAGTCATTGGTTTATAAAAGCTTTATATAAAATAGTGACCTAACTTCTTCATAACCGCGACCTTCTAATTTGATTATTTTTACGCCAATTATTTTGCTTAGTTACACCATATCTATTTTATTTTGTAAACTTGTCTCAATTAACATAGTATTGTATTCTCAAGAAATGCATAGTAACTAAGGCAAGATAATCAGTAATGTTAAAATTATATTGCTTTGAATAATTGTACGTGATATAGTACGTGTTATAAAATCTAATTATTTATCAAGTAAAAATTATGAGCATATATACTATCTCTTCAGCTAGAGCAAAATTATTTCAAATAGTAGATGAAGCAAATAACAGTCATCAGCCTATTTATATAAAAGGTAGAAGAAATAATGCTGTAATTCTCTCTGAAAGGGATTATGAATCAATGCAAGAAACAATGTATATAAATTCAATACCAGGCTTAACTCAAGCAATACTCAAAGCAGATCAGGAAGAAATAGAAGAGTGCATAACTCATGAGCAAGCTTGGAAATAAAAAATGTCTTATAAGATACTGTATACAAAGAAAGCGGTGCAAGGCATTGATAAATTAAAAGCAGTGGGACTTGAGGATAAAGCAAAGACTTTGTGTATAAATTTAGAGCATGATGCTAAGCCTATTTACAGTAAAGCACTGGTGGGTAACTTGAAAGGTATGCGATCCATCAGAATTAATCTACAGCATAGATTAGTTTATAAAATATTGGAGCAGGAAAAAATAATAAAAATTCTTAGCCTCTGGGGTCATTACTAATCTATAAATTTACATAACAAAAAATATTTGAATGCTAAATGATTAAGTTATAAGAGTAATAGATTTTAAGTAACAAAATAATACAAAGAAAACATGACACAAAGTCAGGACTCAAAATTAATCGGTTACGCTAGAGTCAGTACTAAAGATCAAGAATTAGAATTGCAAATTGATGCTCTGATAAAAGTAGGTTGCAAGAGCCATCAAATATTTGTCGATGTAATTTCAGGCAGCAAAGCAGAGCGTCCTGGTTTGGAAAAATGCCTAGCAGAATTAAGGAGTGGTGATACATTATTGGTATGGCGATTGGACAGGCTTGGCCGTTCTATGCTGCATTTAGTATCATTAATTGAAGATTTGAGGAAGAAGCAGATTGGTTTTAAATCTATTTGCGATGGAGCAATAGATACAACAACCGCCTCAGGAGAGTTGATCTTTAATATCTTTTC
>JAKONF010000171.1 GCA_022702085.1 Rickettsiaceae bacterium
TACTTATTTTCTTTAAACATAATCTACTTTTAACTAATGGCAGGAGCGACAGGCATCGAACCCGCAACCTCCGGTTTTGGAGACCGGCGCTCTACCAATTGAGCTACACTCCTAACATATTTCAAAATTAAAATCAACATAATCGTTTAATAATAAAGATTTGGTTTCAATTAGTTTGTATATTCTTTCGCAAAACCTATCTAGCTTTAGTTTTAATTTTATCAGCAACTAATTGTGGTACTTGATAATAGTGTGAAAACTCCATAGTATATTGAGCTCTACCCTGTGACATAGATCTTAATATATTTACATAACCAAACATTTCAGATAACGGCACATTAGCCAAAACAACTTTAGCATTTCCTCTCGGATCCATGCTCAATATCTGACCTCTTCTGCTATTTAGATCGCCTATTATTTCACCCCTATACTCATCAGGAGTTACTACTTCTACTTTCATCACAGGTTCAAGTAGTACAGGATTCCCCTTAGGCATTGCTTCCCTAAAAGCTGCTTTAGCAGCTATTTCGAATGCGAGTACACTTGAATCTACATCATGAAAAGCCCCATCAATCAAAGTCACTTTAAAATCAATGACAGGAAATCCAGCTAAAATACCTGTATTTTTTTGAGCCGCTAGCCCCTTTTCTACTCCAGGAATAAATTCTTTTGGAATAGAGCCACCGACAATCTTACTTTCGAAGTCATATCCTTTGCCAGCCTCCTGTGGTTCAAATATCATTTTCACTCTAGCAAATTGACCTGATCCTCCTGACTGTTTTTTGTGAGTATAGTCAACTTCACAAATCTTGGTAAAAGTTTCTCTGTAAGCAACCTGTGGAGCTCCAACATTTGCTTCTACTTTAAACTCTCTTTTCATGCGGTCAACTATGATTTCTAAATGTAGCTCACCCATTCCTTTGATAATGGTTTGACCCGTTTCTTGATCGCTAGTTACTCTTAGAGAAGGATCTTCTGATGCTAATCTTTTTAAGGCAAGCCCCATCTTTTCTTGGTCTGCAGTAGTTTTTGGCTCTATAGCAAGTTCTATAACTGGCTCTGGAAATTCCATACGTTCAAGTACTACTTTTTTATTTTCAGCACTAAGAGTATCTCCAGTAGTAGTATTTTTGAGTCCAGCTAATGCTACAATATCTCCAGCATAGGCTTCCTTAATATCTTCACGATTATTAGCATGCATGAGTAGCATTCTACCAATTCGTTCTTTCTGATCTTTAACTGTATTAATTACGGTAGTACTAGGAACTAGCTTACCACTATATATTCTAATAAATGTTATAGAGCCAACAAATGGGTCAGTGGCTACTTTAAATGCTAAAGCTGAAAAAGGCTCAGATTCAGAAATTGGAAAATTTTTCTCTTCATTTGTATCAAGATCAATACCTTTTACAGTAGCTCTATCTAGAGGAGAAGGTAAATAATCTACAACACAATCAAGCAGAGGTTGTACGCCCTTATTTTTAAAAGCACTACCACAAATAACAGGTACAAATAATGAGTTAACAGTACCCTTTCTGATGCAAAATTTAATTTCAGCTTCAGACAAATCATTGCCTGACAAATATTTTTCTAAAATTTCATCATCTATTTCTGCTATGTCGTCTAATAATTTAGTTCTGTATTCACTAGCTTTACTCTGTAAATCTGCAGGGATATCTTGATAAAAATATTCAGCTCCTAAAGATTCATCTTTCCAAATTATAGCTTGCATTTTTACCAGATCAACTACCCCTTTGAAATTGTCTTCCAAACCAATTGGTAATTGAATGACTAATGCTTTAGCACCTAATCTATCTTTAATCATCTCAACACAACGATCAAAGTTAGCACCCATACGATCCATTTTATTGACAAAACACATCCTAGGGACTTGATACTTGTCAGCTTGGCGCCACACTGTTTCTGATTGTGGTTCTACGCCTGCTACTCCATCAAAAACTGCTACTGCACCATCAAGAACACGAAGAGACCTTTCCACTTCAATTGTAAAATCTACGTGACCTGGTGTATCAATGATATTTATTTTTTTCTCATTCCAATAACATGTAGTGGCAGCGGAAGTAATAGTAATACCACGCTCTTGTTCTTGCTCCATCCAATCCATGGTCGCGCCGCCTTCATGAACTTCACCAATTTTATGAGATTTACCAGTATAGTATAATATTCTTTCAGTAGTAGTAGTTTTTCCAGCATCTATATGAGCACAAATACCGATATTACGGATCTCAGATAATCTATTCTGGATTTCAGATGATTTTGAACTTTTCCCCATTACGATATTACCTTGCTGATATATTTGCTGGTGTTTTTCTTGGACTTAAATGCGAAAAAGCTCTATTAGCTTCAGCCATTCTATGCATATCTTCTTTTTTCTTTATCGCTCCGCCACGATTATTAGCTGCATCATTTAATTCTTCAGTTAAACTATCAATCATCGTTTTTTCAGAACGCTTTGAAGCGTTTTCAATTACCCAACGTGCAGCCAAAGCATAACCACTATTTTCATCGACTTGAGAAGGAACTTGGTAATTCGCTCCACCTACTCTAACTGATACAATCTTTATGTATGGTTTGACATTGTTCATCGCTTGATTGAATATCTCAAATGGATCACTCTTATATTTGCTTTTTATTTTATCAAAAGCTGAATAAACTATATTTTCAGCTAGAGCTTTGTTACCTGATCTCATAATTTTATTTATAAATTTTGCAAGTAAAACACTGTTATATTTCATATCAGGTATTATCACTCTTTTCACAGCAGCACGACGACGCATTTTATAATCTCGTTGTTTAATTATTTATAAGTTTAGTTATCTATTTCTAATTTATTCCTAGGATTTTTTAGGGTTTTTAGCAGTTGCAGAATTTGTACCTTTTGATTTCTTAGCTCCATACAGTGAACGTCCTTGAGCGCGTCCTTTTACACCCTGTAAATCATATGCTGCTCTTACAATAGTATATTTTACCCCTGGTAAATCTGGTGGCCCTCCACCCATAATCAAAACAGTTGAATGTTCTTGTAGGTTATGTCCTTCACCAGGAATATAACCATTAACTACCTCTCCATTACTTAATCTAACTCTAGCTATTTTACGCAGAGCTGAATTAGGCTTTTTTGGCGTCATTGTTTTTACCTGAATGCACACTCCTTTGAGAAAAGGATTACCTTTCAGGGCAGGAGATTTGGTCTTTTCAACCTTTGTATCTCTTCCCAAGCGGACTAGTTGATTGAATGTTGGCATTAAATTTGGTGCTCCAAAGTTTTAGCAAGTTTTTGAAATGGATAAATGCCCTTATTTAACTTATTTAAGGGAAATTTCGCTGAACTATAATCAATTTTTTATTTAAAAGCAAGTAAGTTTTTGAGAGATATTATTATTTAATTATTACGCTCAGATAATTATTAGTAGCAGCAGTAACTATACCTTAAATCTAAGACCATCATGTAGAGGAGTTATATGAGGTGGTAAGTTAGCTTTCAATTCGTAGTAATCGAGTTTATGAGATAAGTTCGTAAGAAAAATTTGTTTAGGCTTGAATTGTTTATTCCATTCCATGATTCTATCCAATCCCGCATGACGATAGTTACTAGAATATTCTTTGCAATCTATTATCCAAACGTCTAAACCAAATAAATAATCTTTAGATTCAGCAAAAAAATCTGCTACGTCACATGAATAAACAAAGTTGCCAATTTTAACTCCTAAACTAGCTATATCTCCATGATCTTGTTTGAATAATTGTACCTCTGTATTTTTTACATAAAATTTTTCGTAAAAATCTACCGGTTTCAAAATCAGTTGTTTTGAGCTAAATAAATGATTATAACGCTCCTCAATTTTTTTAGCTGTTGCATTATCAGTATAAATATTTAAGGCTTCACGCTGAATGAAAGAAAATACTCGTAAATCATCAATCCCACTCACATGGTCGGCATGATCGTGCGAAAGAATCGCAGCGTCGATTTCGCTAATATTTTCTCTTATCAATTGATTTTTAATATCAAAACCAAAATCTACTAGAATTTTTGCATCTTCGGATTCAATAAATATTGCAGATCTTGTTCTTTTATTGTAGTTTGAGTTTGAAATACAAACAGAACAATCGCAACCAATTCTTGGTGTTCCAAGTGATTCACCACATCCCAATATAGTGATATTTAACATTATAGATTATTTACTGTGCTTGAAAATTTTTATAATCTCTTTGGTTTAAATAAACAATTATTTTTGCTGATAAATAATATAACAAATTATAGCATTACGCCCTATATACTTAGGTTTGTTACATTTTTCTTTAGCATCAGCAAGTTTGTTATTTATTATGGCATAATATGCATATATTTAGCTATAAAAATTAGGTATATCAATGACGAAAAACTGAAAAAGGAAAAATTTTGGCAATATTTTAATACTATGACCAAAATAGGTATCACCTACGCAATATTTGGCTTTCTCTATGCTTTAATGAAATTCACTTTTAATCTACCAAGGCCTTTCTGCTCTCTCCCTTTGACAAATTTTCAAACAATTATTGATACCAGCAGTGTTAGATGCCTGTCCTCATTTCCTAGTGCTCATACGGCACTAGCTGTTTTAATTTCTTACTTTTTGTGGCCATATCTTGGTAGATTACAAAAACTTATAGCAGTAGTAGTAATTTTTAGTGTCATGATTTCCAGAATAACGCTAGCTATGCATTATCCTGCAGATCTTATCTACAGTCTGATTATAATTTTCTTAATCATCAAAATTAGTAATTTTGCATTTAGATTATTTAAGGATAATTTGATTAAAAGCATTGGTAATATTATCTTAAAAATGTTTACGTATAATGACCCAAAACCAAAGTGAGTTATCTGATCCTCAAAATAGATTAAAAAATATATTGAAAAATAGTTTAGACATCATCTTGAAAGAATCAGCGTACAAGAAAAAAGGTCTAAAATACCAGTTGCAAGGACCATATTTTTTATACGAAATAAAAATTAGAAAATCTAAACATAGCTCAAAAATTGGTATTTCATTTACCATAGATTTTGATATTTGGTTACCGAAAGAAGTTACTAATGCTTTACCTTTTCCATTCTTGGCTCCTGTTTTGGGTGGTGATGCATGCAACATAGGTAAAATTAATAACTGGTTCTTTTTAAATGATGATGACTTAAATTGGCAAACTAAAGATGAAGAATTTGTTGAAAAAATTAAAGACGCGATGTTACTATATGTATTACCTTTTATGGGTAGTATCAATAGTTTACAAGATATTACACCTTTATTAAAAGAAAATGAAGCTGAGTATAAACTCCGTCGTTTAGATTTTATTGCTATACCATGTCCTGGTCGCCAAACAAGGGAATGGCTAGCAATTATTTTTTATATATTAAAAGATAATGATAAGAGTATAGAAATTATTGATCAATCAATCAATAGCTTCCTTTATTGCATTTCCTTTGTTTGTAGAACAAATAAAAAAATTAAAGCAACAAATATTAGATAATTAATTTCAGATACCTAATATCTTACCATTAATCAATTATATGTTTATACTTTAATGCCCTAGCAGCATACCTAGCGCCTTCAAAGCCATCAGTTTTCACGATAATTTTTTTTACTTGTTTAAATTCTTTCTTCAAAGTTTTAAACATATAGTCAAGTACCATGATGCCATAATAAT
>JAKONF010000193.1 GCA_022702085.1 Rickettsiaceae bacterium
CTTATTACCACAGTTGCGACATAGATAACTTCCTACTTTTATTTCCAAATCACAGATATAATTTGGTGCTTCAGTGCCCTTATCAAGCATAATCATTTTAATTTGTGAAGTTAAACTATCAGTTTTAAACATTGAAATTAGGCTATAAGGTTTTAATATGAATATAATTAATTCAGGTAATCTAAATTGTAAAGTTTTAGGTGTATTGGATCATCATTTATAACTGACTTGTAGCAATATTATAATTAACTCATTTTAAGTAGATTTAAGCAGTAAAATATTTGCTTGCTTATGATTCTCTATAAAAAGTATTTATCACTCTCAGAGAGCTTTATGTGAATGATTTAGCAATATATTATTGTACATTTTAGCTATCTATGTTTTGATTGAGTTGCTAACCTCTTTTTTTAATCAGTTAAATCAATTGATCTCAATTAAATAAATTATTTAGTTTTAGTAGCATCTTGAGATTATTTTTGATGCAGATTTAAATTTTTCTTAAATCCAATTTTTGTTGTATAAAATTTTTGAGTTAAATAAATTTTTTTAATCAGAAATTATATAAAAATATACATAATTTTTATAGTTATCCACAGACTTATCCACAGACTTATCCCTTTCATCAATCTTTTTTTTTATTTTTTAAGTATTTTTAGAGGGTATTGAAACCCTTGTTCTATAAGGCTTCTAGCGCATCAACTATGAGGAATTCAGAGTCAACTATGAGGAATTCAGAGTATAAGTATGAGGAATTATGACTGTAAATATGAGGAATTATGACTGCAAAAAAAGAGTTATACACATAGCTAATTATGTGTTATTATAACATACTCACATTTATATAAAATATTTTATGAAAAAAAACAAATTAATAGAAGTAATTCATAGCAAAAGCCCAAAAGTATATAAGAACAAAAAACTAAATAATGCTAATTGTGGTGATTTTAATCTTAATGATTATCAAGTATTTTTGCATTTAATAAGTAAAATAGGCGGAGTAGATAAATTTGGTAAGTATATGCAACCTACCCAAATTGAAAGAGAGTACATGCTAACAGCTAAGGAATTTAGCGAAACATTCAATGTATCATTACATTTTTGCTATGGAGTTTTAAAGAAAGCAGTAGACAAATTAATGAAGACAGATATTACCATTGAACAATCAGAAGGTAAAGGTTACTGGCGAATAAATGTATGTTCAATGGCAAAATACAATGAGAAAGCCGGAAATATTAGTATAAAATTTACTGATGATATAATGCCCTATTTAGCTCAAGTTAAGGAGAGATTTGTATTGTATAATTTAAAAGAAATTAGTAAGTTTCGCAGTTTGTATACTACTCGTTTGTATGAATTACTTCAAGAATATAAAACCACTGGTTGGATGAGAAAATCAGTAGAACAATTACGTGAAATATTTATTGTAGGAGATAAATTTCCACTTTATGCTGATCTAAAAAGATTTACTTTTGGTCATGCATGTAAAGAAATTAATGATAATTATCGTTTAAACCTCAAGTTTAAAGAAATTAAAGAAGGGCGTAAGATATCAATAATTGAATTCAGTTTTAAAGCTATAGAGATAAGAAATGAAATTAATCCGTTAACTGGCGAGGCTCGCAAAATTTACAGTAAAAATGAGAGAATAATAGACCTGACTAAAAACAAAGGTAAAAATTTAGAAGCTTTAATACCTAAATTAAAGAAATTTTAAATATACAAAATAGTTACTGAGATAATATAGCAGAATAATTGCAGTAAAATTGTAAAATCAAATTTTCTTCATTGGTCTTTTTTATTTAGTTAAACTAAACTCAAATAAACTATACACCAGTATATGATAATAGTTGATTTAGGTAAAGTTAGGTAGTGGTAGTAAGTGAGAATATGTGCTATAGATCTACAGATAGTAATCATAGCATTATAACTTATGAGAATAGGCTACCCTTGCGTAAACAATAGTATAGATTATAGCACTAACAATAGTTTCAGGCTCGCTTCATATTCTGAAGAAAGAATGTTTCTAACTATTGAAAAAAATCTAGAATCTTTATTACAAATCTTACATTTTAATTTTGCTTCCAATTTTCTATTCTTTAGAATAGGTTCTGGAATCATCCCATTTGCTTCTCATGCTATTTGTGAATTTAATTGGCAGCATCATTTTAAAGATAAATTAGTAGAAATTGGCGCATTTATTAAACAACATGATATGCGTATATCCATGCATCCAAGTCAGTTTGTCTTACTCAATGCTCTAAATCCACAAATTTTAGCAAATAGCATAGCAGAGCTTCATTATCATAGTCAATTTTTAGATGCTTTAGAACTTGACGATCAAGCAAAAATCCAGATACATGTTGGTGGAATATATGGAGATAAATTAGCATCTATAAAAAGATTTATAGAGAATTATAAAAATTTGCCTTTCAATATAAAGAGAAGGCTGGTTATCGAGAATGATGATAGATTATATAATTCTAATGATTGTTTACATATTCATCAACATACAGGTATTCCTATAATTTTTGATAATCTACATTTTTATTGTTTAAATGATGGAGAAGATTTAATGGATGCATTATTAGCTATAAGGAAAACCTGGAATACTAGCATAGATGGAATACCAATGCTTGATTACAGTACCCAAGATCTCACTAGTCCAAATATAGGAAAACATGCAAAAACTATTGATATAGAAGATTTTCATGAATTTATAACTCTCATCAAAAATTTAGATTGTGATATAATGTTAGAAATCAAGGACAAAGAATTAA
>JAKONF010000203.1 GCA_022702085.1 Rickettsiaceae bacterium
ATAGTCTTTGACCTCATCAATTCTCCCCGCCACGAGAAACATCTGCTCCATGTTTGGTCTTTGAGCTATTTTAATTTGGTTGAATATCACTTTAATTTTTTCTGCATCTTCAATTGCTTCTTGGTAATCAAAACGACTAAATGGACTTGATAATAGATAGTTCAAAGAAATTTCAGTGCGGTCTATAATATTATCTGTATTTTGGACTGCTTGCTGACATTTATATTTATAATAATAACTTTCTGAGACATAGAAAAGTGACATTAACAGAATAATTATTGAAGTAATAAAATTAATTATAGCTCTGTTTGTTTTTGAATGCATATTCATCAGCATAGCAATTGGATAAGGAATTATTAGCCAGCCAATTATTGAACCAATGGCCATTTCTGCTGATTCATGCTTTTGAAGTCCTGCATACAACATTACAATTGCTAAAACTATCATAATTATATTAGAATATCTTTTTTTATTGATAGAGTTGAGTAATTGCTCTTGCATAGTAATATCGCGTAATTTATTAGATTATAAATCGGAGTGAAAATTAAGTAAACTATTTATAAAGATACAATATTAGCTTGCTTAATAGCCAAAGATAAGTTATTATAACTTGTTAAAATTTATAAAATTTTAGAAGGTGGGCTTTAGACCCACCTTTTTTATTACTCACATATGATCTATACATTTGAGCAAAAAATTACTGAAATTATCAAGCAGACCTTAGAAGATCTTGGTTTTGAAATAGTTAAAATATCAATCAAAAATGCTAAAATTAAAATTTTGGAAATTTTGATTGATAGATTGGACGGAGAAAAAGTTAGTGTTATAGATTGCAAAAAAGTTAGCCGCAATATTTCTACTTTGCTGGATGTTGAAGACATTTTTGAATATGAATATAATTTAGAAGTTTCCTCAGCAGGAATAGAAAGGCCGCTCACTAGTTTACAAAATTATGCAAGATTTATAGGTAGTAACGTTCAAATAAGATTGAAAGAGCTGATGAACAATTGTGGTCACTATCGCGGCGTAATTGTCTCTTGTGATGATAATATAATAAATTTAAAGCTGAAAAATAATGAGAATTTAAAAATTCCTTTTGATCTCATAAAAAGTGGACATTTAGTGATGACAGATGAAATGTTTAGAAAGTTATTGAATAGTAAATAGATTTCAGCGATATTTTGGTAAATTATTGCATGATAGATCATTACTTTTTTATTAAAAGTTAAGGAGTTAAGAAAATGAACAATTTAAGTAATACTGAAATATTACAAATTATTGATGCTGTATCTCGCGAAAAAGGTATAAATAGAGAAACTTTATTTAGTACCATGGAGCAAGCCGTGCAGGTTGCTGGTCGCAGAAAATACGGTAATGATCATAATATTAAAGCTGAAATTAGCCGTAAGAATGGTGAAATTAAGCTCTTCAGAGTTCTTAAAGTTGTTGAAGAAGTAGTAGATTATTTTACAGAAATTAATTTAGCTGATGCCATGCTAAAACAGCCAGAAGCAAAAATGGATGATGATATATATGATCCATTGCCACCTATTGATTTAGGTAGAGTAGCTGCCCAAACTGCTAAGCAGGTTATTGTCCAAAAAGTTGGCGAAGCAGAAAGAGAAAAACAATATCATGATTTCAAAGATCGCAAAGGTGAAATTTTAAACGGCGTTGTTAAAAGAATTGAATTTGGCAATATCATAATTGATTTGGGTAGGGCTGAAGCTTTTATAAGAAAAGATCAATTGATCAAAACTGAAAATTTTAAAGTAAATGATCGTATTAAAGCTTATGTACAGGATGTACGCTTGGAAGCAAAGGGTCCACAAATTTTCTTGTCTCGCGTTGATGATATGATGTTGGTTAAATTATTTGAATTAGAAGTGCCAGAAGTTTATGATGGTGTAATTACAATTGAAGCTGTTGCTCGCGATCCTGGGTCTAAAGCTAAAGTAGCGGTACGTGCTTCTGATTCAAGTATTGATCCAGTTGGCTCATGCGTTGGAGTAAGAGGCAATAGAGTTAGGGCTATAACTAATGAACTTGGCGGCGAAAAAATTGATGTGATTTTGTGGAACAAAAACGTAGCCCAATTTGTAATAAACGCCATGGTACCAGCAGAAATTACCAAAATAGTTATCGATGAAGATAGAGGAAGAGTTGAAGTTGTAGTTCCTAATGAACAACTCAATATTGCCATAGGTAAGCGTGGACAAAATGTTCGTTTGGCTTCAAAAATTACTGGTTGGAAAATTGATGTAATGACTGAAGAACAGGAATCCAAACGCCGCACTGACGAATTCAATAATACAACTAAATTATTTATAGAAGCTTTGGACGTTGAAGAAGTTATTGCTCAATTGTTATCTGCAGAAGGTTTCATGAATATTGAGCAAATTGCTAATATTGACCTTAGTGTACTTGTAAACATCGATGGTTTTGATGAGGATTTAGCTGTGGAACTTAAAAATCGTGCGGCGGCACATATTGAGGTAAAAAATAATGAAATTATTGAGCAGCTAGAGCAGTTGGGCGTTGATCAAGATTTGATAGATGTTTTAAATTTACAGCCTGAAAATATATTAAAATTAGCTGAGTATGGCGTGAAAACTATTGAAGATTTAGGTGAATTAAATCTTGGTGAATTCAAAAAATTAGTTTCTGATTCTTCTTTATCAGACAATGACATTGAATTGTTAATTCAAACAGCGCGTATGCGAGAATAAATTATATACTTAATTTAATTACATTAATGATAATTATCATTTGAGAGTTTAATATTTATGACAGATAAAATGGAAGATAAGCCAAAAAAGTTGACATTTGGTAATACTAAATTGACACTTAACAAGCTTACAAGCTCACCAGCTCTACAAAAAACTTTGATTGGTAATAGATCTAATACTGTTGTGGAAGTTAAAAAAAGTCAGGTTCTGGCAAATAATAGCTCATTGTCATTAAATAAGTTAGTTAGCAATAATAGAATAGAATCAGATAATAGTAGCGAAGAATTCAATAAAAGATTAAATCATTTAAAAAAAATAGCTGAAGAAGCTAAGGAAAGAGAGCAGGATCAAAGCAATATAAGCACGCTTAGTAAGCTTGCAGCTATGAATCAATCTATTTCCAAGCCAGAAATTATTGATGAAAGTGAAGAACTAGTTGAAGAACATAAAGAGGAGAATACTGCCTCCGCATTTGTAGAAATGCCTCATATCACTCCGCTTAATGATTCAAAAATAAATGGACCAAAACTTGATGGTGCTAATTTTATTGATGATGAAGATGTTAGCAATAAAAAATCTTTAGATCCCAAAGTTGCCTTGTCTAAAGTTAAAAATGAAGAACCAAAAAAGTTAAAGAAAGCAGATATTTTTAATATGCTTGATGAGGCTGAAGGTAATGCTCCTGCTAAAAGAAGAAGTATAGCTGCAATAAAAAGAGCTAGGGAAAAGGAAAAACGTAAACTAGGTCAGCAAGGACAAAATAAAATTTACAGAGAAGTAGTGATTCCTGAAACAATTAATGTAGCGGAACTTGCTAATAGAATGACCGAAAGAGTTGCTGACATCGTTCATGAACTTAACAAACTGGGAATTTCGGTAAATAATACTGAATTTATTGATGCAGATACAGCTGAAATTATCGTTACAAGTTTTGGTCATACAGCGAAAAGAATTCAAGAATCTGATGTTGAAAATGTACTTATCAATAAGATTGACTCTGAACAGGATCTAGAACACAGAGCTCCTATTGTTACGGTGATGGGTCATGTTGATCATGGTAAAACATCATTGTTGGATGCTCTGAAATCAACCAACATCGTCAGCACAGAAGCAGGTGGCATAACTCAACATATTGGTGCTTATAGAGTTAATTTACCAGATAATAAGGCAATTACTTTTGTTGATACTCCTGGCCACGAAGCATTTACTGCCATGAGAATACGCGGCGCAAAAGTTACGGATATAGTAGTATTAGTAGTCGCTGCAGATGATGGTATTAAGGCTCAAACAATTGAAGCAATAAACCATGCTAAAGCTGCTGGGGTACCAATAATAGTTGCTATTAATAAAATTGACAAACCAGATATCAATCTAGATAGAGTTAAAAATGAATTATTATCTCACGATTTAGTTGCTGAAGAATTAGGTGGAGATACTATAGTGGTACCACTCTCAGCGATAAAACGCATTAATCTAGATAAGTTAGAAGAAGCTATTTTGTTAGTTGCTGAGATGCAAGACCTAAAAGCCAATACTAAAGCAAATCCTTCCGGCGTGGTAATTGAAGCTAGAGTTGATAAAAATAAAGGCATCATTTCAACTGTAATAGTCAAGCGAGGAACCTTAAAAAACGGTGATTTGATCGTAGCAGGAAAAAGTTACGGTAGAATTAAAAAAATGGTCAATGATATAGGTCAAGTTGTAAATTTTGCGGGTCCTTCAATGCCTGTAGAAATATTCGGCCTCAATGAAGCTCCCAAAGCTGGAGATAATTTTGACGTAGTAAAGAATGACAAGCAAGCTAGAGATATCACTGAATATAGAGAACGCTTAGTAAAAGAAAAGAACGCTTTTGATAATAGAATCAATTTGGACACCATGTTTGATCCTGTAAGTAAGATAGCAATTAAAGAGTTACCGATCATAGTTAAAGGTGACGTACAAGGTTCGGTAGAAGCGATAATCGGTAGCTTAAATAAATTACCAAATGATGAAGTTAAGATACGTATCCTACACCAAGCAGTAGGCGGCATTACTGAATCAGATATATCTCTAGCTCAAGCTTCAGAAGCTATAATTATAGGATTTAATGTCAGAGCTAATAGCAATGCAGCTTCTATCGCTGATAAAAACAAAGTAGATATAAGATATTATTCTATAATATATAACTTGATAGATGATATCAAAACATTACTAAGTGGTATGTTGTCACCAATCATTAGAGAACAATATATTGGTTCGGTTGATATTAGAGAAATATTTAATATCACCAAAATAGGTAAAATTGCAGGTTCTTATGTTACCAGAGGAGTTATTAAAAAAGGAGCAGGAGTACGCCTCTTAAGAAATGATGTGGTAATTTATGAGGGTAAACTCAAAACTCTGAAACGTTTTAAAGATGAAGTAAAAGAAGTAAGAGAAAACTTTGAATGTGGAATTGCTTTTGAGAATTTTGAAGATATTAAAGTTGGTGATAAAGTAGAGGTATTTGAAAAAATTGAAGAGAAAAAACAATTATGAAAAAAACTTCTGTATCCTCTAAGCAAACATCACATAGACAAAAACGAGTAGCCAACCTCATCAATAGTGCGATAATTGACTGTTTTAAACGTGAAAGGGGTTTGGACGTGAAGTTATCAGGTTGCCCCATAACTATTACTAAAGTTGAAGTAAGTGCAGATTTAAAAGTAGCTCATTGCTACTTTCTGCCTTTTAACACTGAATTAACTATCAAAGATATTGAACTTGCGCTGAAAAACTCAAAGTACGCCATCCGTAGTTATGTCACAGATAAAATTCAACTGAAATATTCTCCAGAGATACGTTATCATTATGATCATGGTACGCAAAATTATAATTTGGTGGAAGAGTTACTCAAAAAAGTCATAACTCCATCTTAATTATATCTGCAGCAGGTATATTATGGTATATCTAACACAGATATAGAACTCCTTATTAATAAATTTTTGATGTAATTAGTAATGCGTTAACTTTTAAACTTTAATATTTTTTAAATTATAGTTTAAAACTCGAGTATCAATGTCTAATAATTTACCAAGTAATTTATCAAAAACTAACATTCATCTCCACCTAAAAAATTATCACGGTTCAAAAAGACATAATAAGCATCGCTTTGTTTATAATATCTTGGCGTTTTTGCTAGTTATTATAGGTTTTATATTTATTAGCTGGAATGTAGTGAAAATGCATGCCCCCTTGGAAAATATTGAAATAACAAATATAGAGCTAAATCCAGTAAATTTATTTTTTTACGCTAGTTCCACCACTATGCGAATGTTGATAGCAATTATTTTTGCTATAATTTTTTCTCTTCTTTACGGTACGCTTGCAGCAAAAAACAGATATGCAGAACAAATTTTAGTGCCATTATTAGATGTTTTGCAATCGGTACCTATCTTGGGTTATATCTCATTCACAGTAACTGCATTTTTAAGTTTGTTTCCTGGCAATAAACTAGGTTTAGAATGCGCAGCTATT
>JAKONF010000021.1 GCA_022702085.1 Rickettsiaceae bacterium
CTTATGTCAAGTGTTAATGCTGCAGCCACTGCTATGCTTACCAATACTGCAGCCTCTACAGCGCCAACAAAAGTTCAAGACGCTTCAACGCAGGCTTTCAAAGACATAACTAATACTGTAAAAGAAATTATTACTCAAAATGAATTCAAACCAACTGTTACTATTGATCAAGGAACTAATATTAAGATATATGTCAATAAAGATTATAAGTTCCCTAAAAAAGCTCTAATTCGTTCTAAGTTAATGCAATAAGTGAGGGATTAATGCAATGAGTTTTGCTGCTTTAGAAACATACTTACTACCTTTCCGAAATATATTTGCTGAAGAGGGAGTTAATGATGTGATGATTAACAGACCATTTGAAGCATGGGTAGAAAAGAGAGGTGATTTAAGATTAGAAAAAATGCCTGAACTTGACCTAGATCATCTATTAGGGCTTGGACGCTTAGTTGCCCAATCTACAGATCAGACTATTTCAGAAGAAAAACCTCTACTTTCAGCTACTCTGCCTAATGGTTACCGTATTCAGGTAGTTTTTCCTCCTGCTTGTGAAACAGGCAAAATTGCTTATGCTATTCGTAAAGGTAGTACTATGCATTTGTCGCTTGATGAGTACGCTAAAATGGGAGCATTTGATGCAACTTCTTTAGAAGCTAAAGTTGATGAAAATGAAATAATTTTACTTAAGTACCTCAAAGCTCATAAAATTCAAGATTTTATCAGGCATGCAGTGTTATCCAAGAAAAATATTATCATCAGTGGTGGTACTTCTACTGGTAAAACCACCTTCACCAATGCAGCTCTTGGAGTTATCCCGCCGGATGAGAGATTGATCACAGTTGAAGATGCGCGCGAAGTGATATTACCCAATCATCAGAATACAGTACATTTATTAGCTTCTAAGGGTGGACAGGGACGCGCTAAAGTATCTACGCAAGATTTAATAGAAGCCTGCCTTAGACTAAGACCTGACCGCATTATAGTTGGTGAACTAAGAGGCGCTGAAGCTTTTAGTTTTTTGCGCGCCATCAATACTGGTCATCCAGGCTCAATTTCAACGTTACATGCAGATGCTCCAGCTATGGCATTTGAGCAGCTAAAATTGATGGTGATGCAAGCAGGTTTAGGCCTCCCGCCAGAAGAAGTAAAAAAATATATTATGACAGTTGTAGATATTATTGTGCAACTAAAACGCGGTGAAAAGGGTCGTCGTTACGTTTCAGAAATATATTATAAAGGCCTAGAGAATAATAAAATAGCATAAATAACGCTAAAAATATGAAGTTATAATAATGGAATTTCTTAAAGCACTTAAAATTGCTCGTAACGTTTTTGGCCATAGCATTATTCATCCCTTAGTCATATTTTGTATATTTTGGCTTAATGGTTTTTTAGTTGCTATATTTACCAATGAATTCAATGCTGTTGGTTTTAATCTTAATGCTCTTGATATTGGTTATAAATGGGCAAATTGGCTTTATAATTCTTGGTCTCATCTATCATTTCAAGCTTATAACAATCTTAAAATAAAATTGCTACTAGCTCTTACTGTGCCCGAAATTATTATAATTGCTATTTACATTAAAAATTTTAACCGCATTAAATCTTTAAAATTTTTCTTGCCAAAAGAAAAAGTTTATGGAGATGCTTCTTGGGCAAGCCAAGAAGATATAGAAAGAGCTAATATGCGTGCCAAGGAAGGAATGTTACTTGGTATAGATGATAGTGGCTACTTTGTTGCTGATGGTTTTCAACATGCTCTTTTATTTGCTCCAACGGGCTCTGGTAAAGGCGTTGGCTTTGTAATTCCTAATTTACTATTTTGGCATGATTCAGTAGTAGTACACGACATAAAACTAGAAAATCATGGGCTTACTAGTGGTTGGCGAGCCAAACAAGGGCAACAAGTTTTTGTTTGGGAACCAGCAAATCCTGATGGCGTAACCCATTGTTACAATCCAATTGATTGGGTAAGCAATAAACCTGGACAAATGGTGGATGACGTTCAAAAAATTTCTAACCTGATTATGCCTGAGAAAGATTTCTGGAACAATGAAGCACGTAGTTTATTTCTTGGCGTTGTTTTATATTTGATTGCTGATAACAGCAAGATAAAATCTTTTGGCGAAGTAGTACGTACCATGCGTAGTGATGACGTAGTATATAATTTAGCTGTAGTACTTGATACTTTGGGTAAAGTTATTCACCCAGTAGCTTATATGAATATAGCAGCTTTCCTGCAAAAAGCTGATAAAGAACGTTCAGGTGTTATCTCTACTATGAATTCTTCGTTAGAATTATGGGCTAATCCTTTAATTGATTCTGCTACTGCTTCATCAGATTTTAGCATCCTTGATTTTAAGAAGAAAAAAACTACTGTTTATGTTGGGCTGACTCCTGATAACATCGCCCGCTTACAAAAATTGATGCAAGTATTTTATCAGCAAGCTACTGAGTTTTTGAGCCGTAAAATGCCTAATCTTAAAGAAGAACCCTACGGAGTAATGTTTTTGATGGATGAGTTTCCTACTTTGGGCAAGATGGAACAATTCAAAGCCGGCATTGCTTTCTTACGAGGATATAGGGTACGTTTATTTTTAATCATTCAGGATACTCAGCAGCTTAAAGGAACATATGAAGAAGCTGGTATGAACTCGTTTTTATCAAACTCAACTTACCGAATTACCTTTGCTGCTAATAATTACGAAACAGCCAATTTAATCTCTCAACTTTGTGGTAATAAAACAGTACAGCAAACATCATATAGCAAACCATTATTTTTTGATCTTAACATCTCAACTCGTACTCAGAATGTCTCACAAGTGCAAAGAGCCTTGTTATTGCCACAAGAAGTAATTCAACTACCTAGAGATGAACAAATAGTTCTAATTGAATCTTTCCCTCCAATTAAATCACAAAAAATTAAATATTTTGAAGATAAATTCTTTACAAGTAGGCTTTTACCTCCTACATTTGTGCCAACTCAAGAACCTTATAATCCAGATAAAAGCAGAGTAACCGAACAAGAAGAGCAAAAAGAAGATGCTCAAATAGAGAGTTCAGATAATAGATGAGTTCTTTAAGTAAGTGATTGAGCTTTAACAAAGTTTAGGCTTAAATTATAAGTTGGAGATTAATAGATGCGTTCCGCAATAATTGATATTGGCTACAACGCTATAAGAGCAGTGGTCTATGAACGTGATACATTAGGTAGCGCAGAAATATTTAATGATAAATTCCGTAGTGATATCAGAACTTTATTAGAACAAGAAGAACTTGATATCAAACATCAAACTTACTTAACAATAAAATACCTACTTCATATATTCAAACAATTATCAGTTACCAAGATCATCTGCGTGGCAACGGCGGTTCTCAGAGGCCATCCACGCTCACCTGAATTTCAAAAAATTATTGAGCAAAAATTTAATTTCAAAATAGACGTTATTAGTGGTGATAGGGAAGCTTATCTTACTGCTGCTGGCCTAATATCGGGTATTAGCGACGCAAGCGGAGTTGCCGCAGATCTTGGCGGAGGTAGCTTAGAACTTGTCGAAATCAATAACAAAACCATTGGTAGGCTCAAATCATTACCGCTTGGTACTAAAATGATCTCAGAGCGTAATTTGGCAGATTTAGCAACAATTACTAATATAATTAGAGATGAATTCGATCAAACTCATTATGAAAATCTTTATCTAATTGGTGGAGCACTTAGATTCATCGGCCGCTACTATATGGATTTTGTCCATCATCCATTACGTAATCTACATAATTTAGAAATATCTAGGGTTGATTTTGAAATCTATCTAGAAAAATTAGATAGAATTTATAAACTTAAATCATCTTTCGATGAACGTAATATTGATTATAATGCCTTACTGGTTGCCAAAGCTATGCTTGAAGTTTTTTCACCTAAAAAAATTTTTATTTCTAATTACGGACTCAAAGAAGGTGTACGCTTTATTTCATTAACACCAGAAGAACAAGCTAAAGATATGGTGTATGAACGAATCAAGGAATTAGTTCACATTAACGAAGATATATGCAAACTCTCTGAGTATAACGAAGTTATAAATAAATTACTCATTAATCCTGATTCTATCACCACTAAGATAGTAGAACTTGCTATAATGCTTGCTCAGTTTAACAAATATATTGATAAAACACTAAGAGCAAGCTTTGTAGTAGAATTTATTTTAGCATCAGATATACCATTCAATTACAGGCAGAGAGTAATGCTAAGTTTGATTTTAGCATTCACTTACAATCCCAAATCAGATATGAACATCAACAAAATGGCTAAAAAAATGCTTTCCAAGAAAGATTATTGTAATAGTCAGATTATTGGTAATTTTATCAGAATAGCTAGAGAAATAGATGGTCCTGAATTTCATACTCCATCTTTTTCATTGATTTTAAAGGGTAGATACATTGAAATTGATAGTGCAGATATTATGCCAAGACCAGTATTTGAAAAAGTGTGTGATAGACTTAAAGATATAGCTTTTGCTCGCAAAATTGGCAGCTATGAATAAATTGTAACTCTGATGAGTAGATAATTTTATGTCTAAAATTGAAGATGATAATAAAGCAGAAACAATAAAAGACCCTATTTACGAAAAGAAAAAGAATGATTTATTTACAGCAATCAATGTACTAGCCAAACTTAAACTTGAAAACGCTATCGATAATTTTGCGCCAGAGTCAGAAAGCAGAGAACCAAATATTGAGCAACAAAAAGAGATTGGTTGGTTCGGATGGGGATTAGACAAGATAACAGACGCAGTAAGCTATAGTACAGGCTATTCCAATCCAACAATCAAAGCTGTGGCTACTGTTTTTATAGATAATATGGCAACTGTTCCCACTATAATTAGCACTGCAATTAATGTTAATAACAATAATTTTTATAGTGATTTTGAGCAATTACTGGACAGAGGCATATCTTCTAATTCCCAAAATCAACTATTTTTATTAAAAATCATTGAAGATGAAGATACTATAAAATTTTTGCAAAAAAAAGAAAATGTAGCATCATTAGCTCTATTTATAGATAATATTACTCCTAAATTAATGCCAATAATTATTAATAAATTCAATGAAAATGAATTGGTGAGAAATTTAGAAAATACTGAAATTGGCAAAAAATTTGTATCAGAGAAAATAACCCCACTAGCTACTCTAGCTGTAAAAAATTTATTAGCCGATCCGCAAAAACTGATGAGTCTTACTAAAGTTGTTATTGAGATGAATTCTGCAACCGATCAAACACAAAAAGAAGAAAAGTTAGCTAAAATATTTGAAATTGCGGATGCTCAGCAAGTTCTTGCCAATACTGAGTTATCATTATTTTTGAACAATGAACTACTTAAAACAGGTTTCGATATCTTAAAAGCGAATGACAATTATAAAAATATAATAAGCAGTTTAGAGCAAGTCGGAATAAATGGTGAATATATCAACAAGAATTTTTCTTCTGTTACTATTTCAGGAATAGATCATTTGCTAAATAATCCAAATTTGGCAAGTATTATCACTCTTGCTAGTAGTAAGACTAACGATTCTCTTCAGAAAAGAGATAATTTGTTTAAACTATTAGATAATATCAATATACCTCAAATGCTGACAAAAACTGAGTTATCAGTAATATTATCTCAAGAAAGAGAGATACTTGCCAAAGCTGGAGCTGAAATTTTAAAATCTAATAATTTCAAAGATATGAATAGAGTTCTTAACGTAGATAGTAAACTTTTACAAGATTCTTTATCAATTGGTATTAATATTATTGCTAAATCTGCCAGTAATGAGACTGCTATAACTGAAATTTATGAAAAATTTAAATCTGTTGCTCAAGATGATAACTCTAAAAAGATACAAGCTATTGAAAATAATTCAACAGCAATAGCTAATTTAGAGCGACAATCTTTGATAAAAAAACTCGAACTTGGTAAAGCTGTAGCAAATTTGATAGCTAATGATGATGTGCTAAGAACTTTACAAAAAGTACCAATTTTACTTAAAGAAAATTCCGCGAATATTGGTCAGATTATTGAAAATGCTCAAAAAACATCTCCTACTATAAATAATTTAATAAGCAAAATATCTGATGAAAAAATAGATGCTTTAGAAGGAGAAAAATTAGTAAATTCTTTCTCTACTATTACTGATATTACTTTACCAATCGTTACTGAATTAGCTAAAGAATCTTTAGCACATCCTCAAGAATTAGCAGACATAATAATACAAACAAAAAAAGTTATTAATATTGAAAAAGGGATAAATGAGAATAATCAAAAAATAGAGATCAAAAATTTGATTTTAATGCTCTCAGATTTTAAGGAAAAAAATTCAGAAATAAAAAAAATTATTGATGAACAGTTACCACTATTACTGAAAAATAATAGTGAAGAGCTAGGGAATACTCTAGATGTTTTTTTGAATCAAACTAAGATAGGTAAGAAAATTAAATTAAAGGGTGAAGGCATCTTAATGGCTTTTAGCACAAAAACTCCACAAATTTTAGAAATAGCAGAACTTTACGCTCAAAATAAATATGTGGCCATAATTCCTAAAGTAATTTCAATATTGGCAGATAAAAAAGTATTCGCACTAGTAGTTGAAGGCGGAGCCAATTTAATTAAAAGCAAATTTTCACCTGTAAAACAGAATGAAGTGCAACAACAAGTAAAGCATATTATCGGCAATGACATAAATAAACATCTTGGCAATAATAAATTTGATTATCAAAGTGGTAAACAACCCAAACAAAAAATTAGAACAATATAATATTTTGCTCCATAACACCCAGCAAAGATATGGCAGGATAGCAAAATTTTTTCATTGGTTGATTGCCATTTTAATTATCTGTATGTTAATTGCAGGATTTACTATGATCAATATGC
>JAKONF010000044.1 GCA_022702085.1 Rickettsiaceae bacterium
AAATGCTTTAAGTTTATCAGTGGTGAATCTAAAATTGTAATCATCGTATAAAGCCAAGTATTCATCATCTAAATATTCTTCAATCAAATCTTGATGCTTAAGATCATTTAGAACAAAAATTACTTCAAAATCACTGTATTCTCTAGAAATTAGCTTTAAACTCTCTTTAAAAATCGGCATATGTCTTTTTATTTCACTAAGGCGGCTACCAGGCGTTATACAAATAATTTTGGTATCAGGTTTTATACCAAATTCTGCTCTAAGAGCTATTTTATCTTGTTTTTTTTGATAAAATTTTTGGGCCAAAAAAGGATGACCAATATAAGTGCATTTAAGTCCTACTTTCGTAAAATAAGGAGGTTCAAATGGTAAAATTGCCAGTAATTGATCATAAATTTTAGCGTATTTTTTAGCTCTTCCAGGTTTGTATGCCCAAACAGAAGGAGCTACTATGTGCATCATTTTTATGTTTACGTTCAATTTGCGTAATTTTTCAGCGACGCGGAAATTAAAGCCTGGTGAATCAACAGTAATTAGTAAATCTATTTTTTTATTTATAATATCTTGAACAGTTTGTTCTATAAGATCAAGTATTTTAAATATATAGGGTAAAATCTCTAAAAAACCCATTAAATTAATATTACTTATAGGAAATAAGCTGTTGACGCCCTCTTCTTGCATCATTGAGCCACCTATACCAAAAAAATTCAAGTTACTATTGTTATCTGAATCAACATAATTTAATTTTAATTCTTTGATTACATTACTAGCTATAAAATCTCCAGATGCCTCGCCAGCAATTACATAAATATTGGTCATTTAGCTATCTTGCATAAACTCAAATTTTTATCAATTATGTCAGATTCAATACCTAAGCAATCAAGAACACTATGAAATATATTATCATGGCTAATTTGATCATTTAAACGCGATTTTAGGGCTTTAGTTATTTCTGGTTGACTGTCAGCAAATTCATCCGACAACCATACGATGAATGGAATTGTTGTTTGCTCTGGTACTAGCTCACTACCATGACCATAACGTCCTCCTTCACCTAAAGATTCGGCATGATCGGCAGCGTATATTAAAAATGCATTTTTATTCTTAAGCTGCTCAATAATTTTATGTAAAACGAAATCGGTATATAAAATACTATTATCATAGCTATTAATTAATTTATCATGATCACAACTACTTGGATCTATTTTACTAGAAGAGGCTTTGCAAGTGGGGCTGAATGATGCAAATTGCTCAGGATATCTATTATCATAATTCCAATGGCTCCCTGAAAGGTGAATAACTAAAAATTGTTTTCCATCATTAGATAAGATTTTTTGAATATAAGGGAGCATCACTGCATCATGATCATTCATGCCAAACAAAGCTGAACCACCAGGAATGATAGTAAAATTGACTTCATCATATATGGTACCTAAATTGTTATTACCTAAATATCTCATTAATGATTGGGTACCTATCCAAGTAGTATTAAACTTTAATTTTGTAAGTACTGATAAGAGACCGGTTTCTGATTCAATCTTATCTAGATCTACTGCATTATATCTGGATAAAAGACATGGTACTGAGAGGTAAGTATGATTGGAGCAAGATTGGGCTTTAAAGCTATATATATTGCTCAATGAACTCAAATAAGGCATAGTATTTTTCTTGTAACCATTGATACTCAGATGATCATACCTTGCCGATTCACCTATAACAAGTACGCCAGTAATATTTTCAATTAAAGATAGATCATTAAACGTAAACTTATTAGTGATATTTTGCTTAACAATTTGCGTAAAATTCTTAGCAAAATATTTATAACTACTATGTAAATACTGAATAGGAAAATAGTTATTTAAGATTTTGTATTGAGGAGTAATTATATTCAGTACTAAACCAATAAAACATATTAGTGCAATAGTGCTATTTTGCTTAGCAAACACAGCCCTTTTTAATATATACCACAATGATAAAATACTAAAAAATAGCCATAATAATAATTTCATGCTGACAAGTTCATATGCTTCTTGAAAATGAGTATTGAATAAGTTATTTATCATCTCTTTGGTTGGTAATATGCCCCAAAAATATAAGTAATAACTAGCTATTGCGCCGCTAATAAAAAGAAATAAAGCACTAAATATCAGCACAAATTTATTAAAAGAAAGACCCAAGAATATAATGAATAGAAAAGTCAATACACAAACAAAATCTTTACTAAGCTCGAGTATCGCTCTAAATATATCAGCTTGGTAATAATTAAATTTGAAAATAACTACGCTTGAATTGAATAATGTATTATAGGCTAATGCTAAGTAAAATGCTACTTTCAGCCGATTTTTATCTAATTGTTTTATTAACGGCTTGAGCATATAATCATCATTAAAATTAAATTGTTACTATCATGATTGCTCAATCACTGCAAGAATTTAGTTGTCTTATGAAGATTGGCTCGCCATTAATCGGTATCGATCATGGCTCAAAAAAATTGGGCTTTGCCTTGTCAACCCCGAATTTACAAATGTCATTGCCGTTGGATGTTATTATAGCTGAAACCGAAGAAAAAAAGATTGATTGTATCCTCAAGTTAGTTTTCTCCTATAAAGTATCTGGAATCGTTATTGGCTTGCCAATTAGTATGAATGGAAATGAGAATGAAAGTAGTAAGAAAATTAGACTATTTGCTCAAACCTTAGCTTCTCAAACAGATTTACCAATTTATCTACAAGATGAGAGATTAAGCTCAAGACAAGCTGATAATATCCTTCGTAGTTTTGGTTTTAACAGAAAAGATCGTAACAAAATAGATGATAAAATCGCGGCTAATTTTATATTAGAAACTACTTTAGATACGCTTATAAAATTACAGGTTAAATATTACTAATTTAGATTGAATTTAATCTTGTGTTATTGATAAAAACTATTAATGTTGTTATCAATAATTCTTATCAAGCCAAGGTTAAGTGCACAAAAAATTATACTACCCAATGCGTAATTTTCTTAAAGATAGGTGGGAGCAACGCAGTACCTTTTTCTTCATAAAATTGCTTTTGTCTTGCCTTGCTTGGTATACCGCAATTTATTGGGTAGCGGATTCTAGATATAATAGAGAGCTCGCCAGACTTGAAGCTAGAGTTACTAATATAGTCACGCGCCTTGAAGGAAATAATTGGCGCAAGGCTATTGAAGATATTCCTACATTACAAAGAACTTTAGTGCCTCATGAACCATTGTTTTTTGATATTATATCAGTATATAAATCCCTTAATCCTGCTTATGATGCATATGATGAGCAAATTGTAAAAGAGCTAAGCAAAATGTTGGTTGCTCACAAAGAAGAATTATATAATTTAGATCTTAAACGTGTTGTTATAGATATATTAAAGAAAGAAGATATAGATTTTTTCTATATCTACGACAACAGAATTAAAGGATACCAATTTATTAATCTATCTGAATGTAACTTAAATAATTCCGATCTAAGTTATGCAGCTCTCAATCAAATAATGTATTCTAAAGCCAATTTAAAGAACACAAAATTTTTCAAAAGTAAAATGAATTATTCTTACTTCATTAATAGTGATTTAAGTAATGCTGATTTTTATGAATCTGATCTTTCATATTCATTTTTTTATCAAGTAAAGTTAGATTACACTAATTTTTCTTTTAGTAGTTTAAGATACTCTTATTTATTGGGATCAGATTTTAGTAAGTCTTTAAATTTGGATAAAGCCAATTTAAAATTGGCTTTATATAATTCTCAAGAAATAAAAAATGAAGATGTAAAACTAGATTATTTATCTGATAAATATAAAACTTTATATTGCGAATATAAAAAACTTGATCAATGTTTTCCAATAGAGTTTAGTATTGTCTCTACTTCAAAAACAATATTTCCTGTTGATTTCGATCCCAAAGCACATGGCATGATTGATTTATCAGATTTTATTGATTACATAAAGATTCAAGAAGGTAATTCAAAATAAATATATTTTGCTTATAAATAATAATTTTTGAGAATATATACCATTTTTACTACCTTTTGTAATATATGGTAAATTATCAGATTCTACTTCTTAAATAAGTTCCAATTCATAAAAATAATCATCTTTGTTTTTACCATAACTAGCTATGTATATCAGTCTATTTTCTTTTTGTAAGCCAATTGCACATGAATTACCCTCCCAATAATCATTAATTATTGGAGATTCTTGTTCAAAAGTACTATTCATCAACTTTATAAAATTTCTTATTGATTTATTTTTTGTCATCGAAGTCATTACTTATAGTATTAGCCATGATGCTGAATTTATTATTGATGTATAAGCGTGCATAATAATACATTACAATTAATATACCTAAATTAACCATTGTATTTATATATCCCCAAGTAGATGTCTTACTTAAGATCATATTCGTAGAAATAAATATAAATAATGCTAGATAAATGATTAAAATAATATACAGAATATACCAAGATAT
>JAKONF010000138.1 GCA_022702085.1 Rickettsiaceae bacterium
TGATAGGAAAATTGACTTTTATAACTCCATCTTCCCCTAGTAATCTCGGACTTTTATATTGTAGAAAATTAAGCTGATAGTTGTATTTAAACCTTTACTCTATAGTGACAAAATCTAATTCAAATAAATTTATTATTACTTCTGGTTGAAAATTTCTCTTGACTAAGTAATTAAACTATAAGTAGGATAAATTATCTTAATAATAACTTATAGTGTTCTCGTGAAAAGTAATTTAGTTTATAATCTCGAGAGCTATAGAGTAATTTAACAGATGCTCAAAAAAAAGTAAATGATATTAACAATGCTAGAGGGAGCTACAACTACGTAGTTTCAGTTCCTTATACACATAAGTTTAAAGTAGCATATGGGGGGTGGCTTAAAACAAAATGGGTTTGGAAAACAGAAACTAGATACAGAAATGAAATAAGATTTGATCAAGAACGCTTTGATAGAGATCTAGCTGAACTGAACCTAATAAAGAACTGACGCAGGCGAAACAAAATTTTAATGAAGCAGAAAAGGAGAATACTATGGCTAAAACTAAAGAAGAAATGATCAAAGAAGTACCTAAAGAAGAAAAGATCAAAGAAGAAATGATCAAAGAAGTATTTGATTTAATCGCAGAAGGTGATGCGCGAATAAATAAGGAAACAAATAAAGGTATGTTATTATTGGGTACAACCGGTGCGGGTAAGAGCACGCTGACTCATCTTTTAGCTAGAAAACCCTTAAAAACTAAAGTGGATGATAATACAGGCGATACATTAATTGAGGCTGTAAATCCATCAGAAGATTTGAAGATTAGTCATAGATCAGCTTCAGAAACAAAGATTCCCAATAAACAAGAATATAAAAACGTAACTATTTGGGATTGTCCTGGCTTTAAAGATACTGGTGGGATTGTGCAAGAAATAGCTAATACATTTTATATTAGAAGATTATTTGAAACTACTAAAAATCTCAAAATTATTTTAGTAATGCCAGAGTCAGCACTTCATGCTAAAGGTCTTAGGGGTACTAGTGCCATTAGTATAATCGAGCAGTTCAGTAAAATTTTTAAAGATGTTAAAGTTTTAGAAAACAAAGTTACTTTAGTTATTACTAACGCCCCTGCTATGAAAAAAGATGTTCATATTAAGAACTCTTTGGATAATATTATAAATGAAAATAGTCTTGCCCAAAGTAAAGAAAATGTAGCACAAATAATTAAGTATTTACAAGAATCTATCCAAGTCTTCCATACGCCGACTCAAGAAGGAAATATTCCAGTCAGTGATATGTTTGATAAAATTGAGAGTAGTACTCAGTATCTAGAAGCTAAGGTAGGATTAGTTAATGTGATTATTGAACAAGATTCAGTACCCTACGCCAAAGAGCTGCTCACTACTTCTAAAGCTACTTTAACAAAGTTAACTGATATCTTCAAAAGTATTATAAGCAAAGCTGACAAAAATATAGATGAAAATTCACAAAATATTTTTAACAGCTCATTTGCGTCTATTCAAGAATTAATTCCGAAAACATTAAATGATAGTATTAAAATTGATCCTAAAAAGGGCAGTCATAATATGAAATATTTCAAACATCTAGATCATTTAGCTAAACTTAAAAATACTTTTAAAGATTCAGTAGAGAGTAATCCTGAATTCATCAAGAATAATTTAGTCGAAATCTTAAATGTCTTTGAAGAATTTGCTCAGCCTAAATTAAAAGCTACAATTCAAAAATATATTCACGTCTTTAAACAACAAATAGAATTTGTAAAATTTCTAAACGATGCTTGTTCCGAATCTCCAATGGATTATGCGCCTATAGTGACTGCTATTAATGCCAGTAAGGATGTACTCAATGGTATGTATGAGCAACAAGTTAAAACTATTACACTTGACCCAAACATTAAAGATATCGGTTACTACGAGAAAGCTATCAAATATTTAGATTTATATCCCGATGATGCTGGCTGCATAAAAACTAAAGCTAAAAGTTTTTATCAAATAGGCACAATTCATGAAGCAAAAAAGCACTCAGATCAGGCATTATCTAATTATGTTAAAGCATTGAAACTAGACAAAGATTTAGGCTCAGCTTATGAAAAAGTTGGTGATTTATTAATAGCTACCAAAGATTACACTAATGCAATCAAGTATTATAAGGTGGCTAATCATTTGATAAAAGTTAGAGATTGTTATGATGAACTTATTAAGCTAAAACCTCAAGATAGTGCTTTAAGAGCTGAAAAAGCGGATTACTATTTATCAGTAGGACTATATGCTAAAGCGCATGGTTACTATATGGAAGCATTCTCTTTGACTAACGATGATAGTGCTAAAACTGCAATTTGGCAAAAAGTAAGCGCAACTCTTACCGCTGAAAGTGGGCAACTAACTGCCAAAGCTCAGGAATACAATCAAAAAGCTGATGCACACAACTTTTATAATACTGATCTTATCAATATTGCAGAAATGGAAAATTATCATCTTACAATTTCTGGAGGTGCATCTAATCCACACTAGTACATAGAGAGTTAAATGGTTTATTCATTATCATTTAATTCTCTAATCTATATCATCTTCATGCAGTAAAACTAAAGTCTAACCCAGAATAACAATATGGATCACTCATACTTGGCTTAATGCTAGGATTGATAATCTAATTTACATTGCTGCTTTGACGCTGATAAATCAACTTGTGCACAATTTACTGTTATAAATAATATTCATCTCTGTTTATAATATTTTCATGATTTTGATGGTAATTAAAGAGAGTTTTGAATGAATGATGAAAATAATTTAGAATATAATGAAGATATAACGGTGCAGAGATACCCAAAAGTACCATATTTCTGGAGTATTTGTTTCTCAGTAACAATAGAAGAGGATAATAGAGTAATAAAATGCTTGATACCACAAGAAGTTATTGAGGATCATTTTTATGGTGAGATAAAAGAATTTGATTTAAGGTCAATGGCCAAAGTAGAAGAATTAATGGATAAAGAAATTTTGCCAGTAGTCTCTAAAGCAATGAAGCAAGGTCAGTTCAAAGAAAAAAAGAATGATGACGGTACTTCTTACTTGGAAGTTCAACTTAATCATGATTATTTCTTGGGGAAAGACTTTAGAAAATAATCAGTACCCTTTAAGAATTTTACTGTACTATCACCCAAGCAGCCAAAAACAGTACATTCAGTAACAATATGTATATCTTTACGTACGAATGCCACATGCATAGATTAAACTGGTTTACCAACAAGCAAGCTTAGGTTTAGTGGAGTTTAGCTAATCCTTGGCTTGGCTTCTGGTAAGATTTGTTCTATGATTTTCCTGATTTGAGGTTTTTAATTTGTTGCGGTGATAAACCAGTAACAGCCGAGATGATGGTTGGGTCGATGTTTTGAGCTAAAAGATTTTTAGCAATAGCTATTTTTTGTTTAGTTTCACCTTCTTCGATACCTTGTACAATGCCCTCAGCTATTCCCTCTATTTTACCTCTAGCTTCACCCCTAGCTTCAGCAGCTATGAGTTCATCTCGGTCAGTGTGGAGTTGTTTTTGATAGTAAGAGTAGCTAGCCCTCTCTTCTTTGGTCATCTTGAGGATGCTGAGCTTCTCAGCTACTTGAGCCATGTAAGGAGAGTGGTAGTTACTTGGGACCTCATCATACTTCATCACATGCAGCCAGTCGTCGATCTCTTTTTCTA
>JAKONF010000139.1 GCA_022702085.1 Rickettsiaceae bacterium
AGCTTTTGTACAAAATGGCGCTAAGGCTTATATCGGTGTTGATGGCTATGTAGATGGCTCCTCAAGTACTTATTTTGCAGTAAGCTTTTTGTACAATTTATTTCATCTTAGATTGAATTTAAAAGAAGCACATAATAAAGCTGCCAAGCACGATGTGGATACAGAGATGTTTAAATTATTTGAGCAATAATTTTACCTGTTACTGCATTATCTATTGCTAGAGAAATATTATTCATTACTTAAAATATATAAGAGTCCGATGATTCTATGAATTTGATATTTCCTCTATCTCCCATTCATTTTGATCTTTGGTAGGAGCAATGAATTTGAATATATCGCAGTTTTCGATATCGCGATTTTTGATCTTTAGAATTTTGAGTAAGGCTTTAAAAACTCCACCGTGAGATACAAATAGAATGTTTTTTTCTATATTTGAATTTAGAGTATCAAGAAGAGCCTTAATTATTCTGCTCTCAAATTCATTATCTGTTTCTGCATTATTTGGCAAAAAATAGTAGCCTACTTTTGCACGTAATTCCTTGATATTATCTTTTTTGAGTCCCTGAAAGTCACCACAATTTCTTTCTTCTGTACCTTTGAGTTCAAACATCTCAATTTTATTTTGGTTGATTATTTGAGCAGTTTCTCGAGCGCGCTTCAGAGAGCTATGAAAAATCATATCAATTTTACAATTTGCTAGTATTTTTTGAGCTTGCCTGGCTTGCAATCTACCATGTTCATTCAGGTTGATATCTAACTGACCTGTACAGATGTGCTGAGCATTATAATCAGTCTCTCCATGCCTGATAAAAAAGAAAGATTGAGCAGGTAGTTTCATTGCAATAAAATTCTTATGTAATTAAATGAAATTATTGATTATGTATTTTAGCTCTAAGGTCTATATTCAATCAATTTTTACGATTTTTCTCTATTTTAGCTATTTCGATTTCACATCTCAAAACAATGTCATCAATGACTCCTTGTAATTCGAGAAATTTGAATTTATGTATATTTTGGGTTAGATTATTTCTTAAATTATGTAACATGTGGTCGTTTAACTGATTATGAAGTAAGCCCAGTCTAATGTCATTTAATGCTTTAAGAATTTTATTGCCATTTTCTTTCAGTTTTTCTTGATCATTTTTATATTCATCTACTTCTTGCAAAAATAAAAATGGATTAACTGAAGATACCAAATCTAAATCGTTGTTATGGTCTGTTTTATCTATGTGCGCTGCTTTGTTGAATTTTGTTTTGTTTATTTTATTTTCTTTTTTTTGGATCTTTTTAAGTAAGCTTGATTCTATCAAACCTGTAGCAATGGAATTGATGTTAGTCATAAATTATATTTAATTGAGTTTTAGCATCAATTTCATTATCTTTTACTCTAAACTATAGTATACATTAAAGCAAATCAATATATACAATTTAGCTATGTTTACAAATCTCACGCAGAACTTAACAAAAATATTTGATAAACTCAAAGGTAGCGGTGTTTTATCTGAAGCTCAAATTGACTTAGCTATGCGAGATATCAGAATAGCATTGCTTGAAGCTGATGTGGCTTTGAGCGTTATCAGAGATTTCATCACTAATGTAAAAGCTAAAGCCATTGGGCAGAATATCATTAAATCAGTGTCGCCTGGTCAAATGATAGTTAAAATTATTTATGATGAATTGGTGAATATATTATCTTCAAGCAATGATGATGATGCTCAACTAAATTTAAAAGCTGAGCCACCTGTTAACTTATTATTAGTAGGATTGCAAGGTAGCGGTAAAACCACATCTTGCGCTAAATTAGCTTTAAAACTTAAAAACCTGAATAAGAAAGTTTTAGTTGTTTCCTTGGACACATACAGACCAGCTGCGCAAGAACAACTCAAAATTTTAGCTGAATCTATTAGCGTTAATTGTTTGCCAATAGTCAAAAGTGAGCAGCCCATAGAAATCACTCAGCGCGCTATACGCGAAGCAAAATTATCTGCCTATGATATCGTTCTTTACGACACTGCTGGCAGGTTACACATAGATACGGCTATGATAGATGAATTAGTTTTAGTCAAGAAACTTATCTCCCCCAAAGAAATACTGCTTACTGTTGATGCTATGACTGGTCAAGATGCTGTAACAATTGCTAGTAATTTTAATGATAAACTCGATATTACTGGCGTAATATTATCTAGAATTGATGGTGATGCAAGAGGAGGAGCTGCGCTCAGTATTAGGCACGTTACGCAAAAGCCGATTAAGTTTTTAAGTTTTGGCGAAAAATTATCCACATTAGAAGTTTTTGACCCTAAGCGTATTGCTTCTAGAATTCTTGATATGGGTGATATTGTATCGTTTGTTGAAAAAGCAGCTGATTTAATAGACAAAAAAACTGCTGAAGAAACTGCTGCCAAACTAAAAAAAGGTCAATTTGATTTAAATGATTATGCTTCACAAATTAAAAATATCAAAAAATTGGGGGGAATTGGTGGCATGATGAGTATGCTCCCTGGTATGAGCAAGATGCTAGATAAAGTTAATGAATCATCAGTTAATGAAAAAATGCTCTCCCATCAAGAAGCAATTATTTTATCAATGACGCTAAAAGAACGTAAAAATCCTGATTTGCTTAACGCTTCAAGAAGAAAACGCATTGCTGATGGCGCTGGCACCACTGTACAAAAAGTCAATATATTGCTAAAGCAATTTAAACAAATTAGCGATATTATGAAAAAAACTAGTAGAATGAATCCTAAAAGCTTGTTACGAAGCGGGATAAGCAAACTTTTTTCTTGACAAATCTCATCATTTATGTAGCATACTAGCAGTTTTATTTAAATGAGATTATACTGTTATGGGTAAAGCAAAAACTGCTTCAAAAAACAATCCTACTACGCGCGAAAAAGCTATTGAATATTTTATTGAAGGTAAAAAAATTGTTCCAGTAAAAATTGTGTCTGAGAAATCATCTTTCTTTGCTGCTGAATATGAAGCTACTGGTGACTTAGTATTTGATATTAATGGACTACCTTTACCTTGGGGTCGCGCCAAACAACAAGGTTGAATTTATGGAATTATCAAACTCTTTGTTAAAGATATTAGTATGCCCAGTATCTGGGGGTAAACTGATATATGACCGCCATAATCGGGAACTGATAAGTGAGAGCGCATATCTTTCTTATCCTATTATTGATAGCATACCTATTTTATTAGCTGAAAAAGGTAGAAAAATTTCACCAGCAATATTAAAGTCAATTATTGCTAGAATAAATGAAGCTAATATGGAAGGTAATCAACCAAATTCATTGCCCAAAAAAGTATCAGAAGTAGCCTGAGTTTAATTTTCATATAAAGATTCTATGATTTTTATTTGATTAGAAAACTCAAAACTATTTTTTATTTGCATTCGACATAATTTGTAAGTAACTTTCCATAAGACTCAAGCTTTAGCACGTAGCCAAGTATCTTGGTCTAAATTCATTTCTCTGATAAATATTTCACGTGCATTATTTTGCAAGTAAGTTCAAGCAATAACTAAATCGCAAGCAGGATCACCCATAGCCATACCACCAAAATCAATAATAGCTGCTAGTTTATCATCTTTAATCAGTATGTTACCAATCGCTAAATCGCCATGAATCCATATTGGTTCTTTTTGTTATTTAGTATAGCAAGCCTGCTGCCAGAGATCAGTTGCCTTGTTTGTATCTATAGTACCTGATAATTTCGTTATTTGTTCTTTGGCATTCTGATCATATACACTAATATGATCACCACGCCAAAAATTATGCTGTCCTGGCACAGGTCCTTTCACCTTGGTAATATCTTGCAATTGCTTTAAAAAATTAGCTAAATCTAAAGCTAACTGTTCCATAGTTTTGTCATCTGATGAAAGTAGATTAATGCTAGCTCCGTCAATCCACTTGTAAATAGAAAATGGATATGGATAGATCGCTGATGACTTACCCATAGCAATTGGAGTAGGAATAGCAATACTCAAACAAGGCTTTAGCTTTGGTAATAATTCTTGTTCTTTTGCTACTTTTAAGGCATAAGATTTGGCTGTTGGCAAGCGGACGAGCATTTCTGTACCTAACCGGAAAGTATGACTATCATGACCTTGTATATCAACCTCTTTTATCTCTAAGCGAGCATGTTGTGGAAACTGCTTGGCGATTAATCTACGCGCTAAAATTATATCTGACTCTATGTATGTTTGTGTTAATCTGCCGCTTCTAAATTTATTTGGCCGTTACCAATGGCAGGCACTGTATGTTCCTCAAAACTTTTATCTGTTATCAAAACTAGCTTTAAAATATC
>JAKONF010000090.1 GCA_022702085.1 Rickettsiaceae bacterium
AAACTAAAGATTGGGATGATTTCATCTCTAGGCCAGATGTACTGGTAGTTGATACTCGTAATGATTATGAAATTGAAGTAGGTACTTTTAAAGGTGCAATTAATCCAAATACTGATAACTTTAAACAGTTTCCACTCTGGGCTAAGCAAAATAATCACCTATTTGAAGGCAAAAAAATAGCTATGTTTTGTACTGGTGGTATTAGATGTGAAAAATCAACTGCTTACATGAAGATGTTGGGGTATAGAGATGTATATCATTTACGTGGTGGCATCTTGCAATATTTAGAAGACACCAAGAACGAGAACAAATTGTGGCAAGGTAAATGCTTTGTTTTTGATGACAGAATTGCTGTCGATGATGATCTAACTTCTAACTAATATTCATTCTTTTTACAAAAGAATAATAAAGTCACTTACATCGTAAATTGCATCACAAATCAATTTACTTTATCAGTTATTATCTAACCTATTATTTGTCAAATCACAACAGTATATATTTATATGTAAATTGAAAATGCATAACAACATTAGCTGAAGTGAACTACAAAATGAATATAGTTTCTAAGAGAAACACAATAAAAAAAGCTAACCTAATTTACAATTAAGTTAGCTCTTTTCAATTGTCAAAGATAAATTTATTTAATTAGAGTAACAACTCTACGGTTTTTGCTCCAAGCATTTTCATCATTACCGATAACAGCTGGTTGCTCTTTACCATAAGATATAGTGGTTAATCTATTAGCATCTACACCATGATGAACTAGATATTTTCTAACTTTTTCAGCTCTTCTTTCACCTAAAGCCAAGTTATATTCTCTAGTACCTCTTTCGTCACAATGTCCAGCAAGAGTTACTTTTACTGAAGAATGAGCATTTAACCAAGTGATTTGTTTGTGTAAGTGTTCCTTAGCTTCTGCTGAAAGTTCTGAACTATCATAAGCAAAGAAGACTCTATCGCCTACATCTCTCTCAAAGTTAGAATCAGATTTATGGTGAGTAACGCTTCTTGTACCTGTATTTAAGCTACTTTTGTGTGAACTACTGCAAGCAGCTAGAAAGAATAAAGCAGCTAGTGCTATGGTAACTTTTTTTAACATAATTAAATGCTCCTTATAAATATTATAAAATTAACTATTGATTAAAGTATATGTTCTAGACATGCTACAAACTAAAATATACTTAAAACCTCATAGCTTAACCTTATAGCACAATTGGTTAATATAAAATAGTAAAATGAAATAGTGTAAATTCAAATAGATTTCCATGTGGTAAAAAAATCATAAATTGCGACAAATTGAACGCACATAGAGCCAAAATTTTAATAATTGGTAATAACCCTAGTTAAACTAAATATTTTTTGAGATTATGAATAATATGTATTGTAATTATCAATTCAATCTTTAGCAAAAACAAAACTGAAGTATAATTTCTAATTAAAATGTCAGATGCCATTATTTGGGTTTTAGGAGATAACCGGGTTGGTAATACCAACCAAGCAATTGCTCTAGCTGATAATTTAGATATGAGCTTTGAGATCAAGAATATTCGCTATAATATATTAGGTTGCTTACCTAATTTCGCTTTGATGATGTATCCTCTACATATTGATAAAAATATACTCAAAAGGCTAAAAGATAGCTCGCCGCCAAAATTAATCATCTCTGCTGGAAGGCGTACTGCTGCATTGGCAATATACTTAAAAAAGATATTTTCAGATGTATTGCTAGTGCAAATTATGAATCCAGAAAGCAGCATAGATAAATTTGATTTAGTAATACTACCTGAACATGACAATTTTACTAAATATACTGAAAATGTGGTTAAAATAACTGGTGCATTTAGTAATATTCACACTAAGATCGATAACAAATTGAGTGAACTGCCTAAATATTATCCCGAGGTTAAAAAATTTATCGCAGTAATCATTGGTGGAGATAACAAAGATGCTAAATTTACCGATCAAAATGCTGTAAATTTAGTGAATATTTTGCAAAAGATCGCTAACAATCATACTATTCCTCTTTTTTTTAGTTTTAGTAGGAGAACACCTAAATTTTTAAAACAACTTGTTAAAAATAATTTTTTATGGCCACATATTATATATGATCCCTCTGAAGGAGGCTATAATCCTTACTTTGATATGCTCAAAAATGCTGATTACATCATATGTACTGGAGATTCGGTTTCAATGTGTAGTGAAGTAGCCTCTTCTGGCAAACCATTTTATATATACGGACCTTTTAATACAGAGCTCAAAAAACATAAATTTTTTGTGCAGCAGCTTGTTGATCTAGGTATAGCACGTCGCTTAGGGCAAAATAACTATCACCTAAAAGAATATACATATACTCCTTTGAATGAGGTGGGAAAAATTGCTAGATTAATTAAGCATAATTTTTTAACCTAGCCATATTTCAAATATTATATCAAACATCTGTTTCTTGTTGAATTATACTGCTCTACCGAGCATTTTCATCAGTTCACCCCATTCTCTTTTGGACATACCGCTAGCTTCAAAATTTACATCTTCGCCTTTAATTAAATTTTTTATCACCCATAAGCCTCTGCGAGAAATATTTTCACCATGTAATCTATATTCTTCAAACGCTTCATAAACCAAAGGTACCCAGGATTTGACTATGTCTGATATTTTTTCTGCATATACTCTGATTTCGTATTGAGCATGACTGTCAGCTCTTAAACGTAAGAAGTGTAACAAATTGTGCAGGTTGATCTTCCAATACCACTCTGTATAATGATTTAGTGTTAAATTCATCCTAGCAAGTTCACGAGTGATGCCTATAGTATTCTCATCAATAACTTTGCCATTCTCATCTTCATTCATCATCTCAATATAGTGATTATAACAATGCGTTGCATCCTGCTTTAAAATATGCAGTACTTTGTCTGCAACTTC
>JAKONF010000091.1 GCA_022702085.1 Rickettsiaceae bacterium
TTAAGATCAATATACAAAAATATAGATGATAAAAATTTGGAACCTTTGCATAAAATATTATATTAGTATAATATCTATAAAAATATGAATAATTAACAAAGTTAAAAACAATGAATATTCACGAATATCAAGCTAAACAAGTCTTGAAAAAATATGGCGTGCCTACCTCAACTGGCATTGTTGCAGTTAAGCAAAAAGAATTAGATCACCTTTTAGATAAGATGGAAGCGCAAATTTACGTAGTAAAAGCGCAAATTCATGCCGGCGGCAGAGGTAAAGCTGGGGGCGTTAAGGTGCTACGTTCTAAAGAAGAAGCCAGAAGAGCCGCTCACGAGATGTTTGGTAAAACATTAGTTACTCATCAAACAGGTCCATTAGGACAAAAGGTGAGAAGAGTATATATCGAATCAGGTTGCGATATTACCAAAGAATATTATTTTAGCATAGTAATTGATAGATCGAGCAGCCGTGTTACTCTCATGGCTTCTACCGAAGGAGGGGTAGATATCGAAGAAGTTGCGGAACATCACCCTGAAAAAATAATTAAAATTTCAGTAGATCCAGGAACTGGCATTCAAGCTTTTCATGCTAGAGAAATCGCTTATGGTTTGGACTTCAAAGATTCGCAGGCAAAAGAGATGATGAAAATAGTTGAAGCAACCTACCACGCTTTTATGGGTACTGATGCTGATCAAATTGAGATAAATCCATTAGTAGTGACTTCTGAAGGTAAACTACTCGCATTAGATGCTAAGATCAATTTTGATGACAATGCTCTTTTCAAACATCCAGAAATTCAAGCCATGCGTGATGAAGATGAGGAAGATCCACTAGAAACTAGAGCAGCTAATGCTGGTCTTAGTTATGTGAAGATGGATGGAAATATCGGTTGCATGGTTAATGGTGCTGGACTTGCTATGGCTACGATGGATATCATTAAATTACACGGCGCAGAGCCGGCAAACTTTTTAGATGTAGGCGGCGGAGCAGACAGAGAAAGAGTAACAGAAGCATTTAAAATCATCCTTTCAGATAAAGCAGTTAAAGGAATCTTGGTAAATATTTTTGGTGGTATTATGCGCTGCGATATCATTGCCAATGGGGTTATTGCTGCTGCCAAAGATGTTGGACTCTCAGTACCATTAGTAGTGAGGCTTGCTGGTACCAATGTAGAACTTGGTAAAGAAATCTTAAAAAATTCAGGACTAGCTATAATACCTGCCGATGATTTAGCTGATGCTGCAAAGAAAATTGTGACGGCAGTAGGGAAAAATTAGAGGTAAGATATGTCAATATTAATTAACAAAAATACTAAAGTCATTTGCCAAGGCTTCACTGGCTCACAAGGTACTTTTCATTCTGAACAAGCGATAAATTATGGTACTAAAATGGTTGGTGGAGTGACGCCTGGTAAAGGTGGAAAAACTCACTTAGATCTGCCAGTTTACAATAGTGTGTCAGAAGCCAAAGATAGAACTGGCGCTACGGCTAGCGTTATCTACGTGCCACCACCATTTGCAGCAGATTCAATCTTAGAAGCTATAGATGCTAGCATTGAACTAGTGATCTGCATCACAGAAGGCATACCAGTTTTAGATATGATCAGGGTAAAAAGAGCTTTAAGGGGTTCAAAAACTAGATTAATTGGACCAAACTGCCCCGGCGTAATTACTCCAGAAGAGTGCAAAATAGGTATCATGCCAGGACATATCCATAAAAAAGGTCATGTTGGCATTGTATCTCGCTCAGGAACCTTGACTTACGAAGCCGTAGCTCAAACTACTGCAGCAGGTCTTGGTCAATCAACATGCGTAGGCATTGGTGGCGATCCTGTTAATGGTACTAATTTTATTGATTGCATTGAAATGTTTTTAGCAGATAACGAAACCAAAGCGATTATTATGATTGGTGAGATTGGTGGTAATGCTGAGGAAGAAGCTGCTTATTTCATTAAAAACTCTAAAATTAAAAAACCAATAGTCAGCTTTATTGCCGGCATTACGGCTCCACCAGGTAAACGTATGGGTCATGCTGGTGCTATTATCTCAGGCGGCAAGGGAGGAGCAGAAGATAAACTCGAAGCACTGCAAAGTGCTGGTGTTAGAATTACTAGGTCGCCTGCCGATATTGGTAAAACGATGCATGAATTACTCCGCTGATTAAGAGCGCGTAAAGCACAAATTAATGTGTCTTATATAACTATATGTGAGATAAGATTATTTAGCAAAAATTAAATAATCTTGTAGCATAAGATATTATGTGTTTTGCTATAAAGGTAACCTAAAGCTACATATTTTATGACCCGTCCTATCAAAGATACAGCTGCGCAAAAAGCTTATGAGGCTCAAAAAAATGCCAAAAAAAATATAGCCGTCAAAGAGAAATTAGAAGCCCCAGGCGAATTTTGGGGTAAAATTCAAAAAATAGTAAAAGAAAAATTTTCAGCTGAAGATATAGATAAAATCAAACAAATCAATGTATCACTCAAAAAATATCAAATGACTTATCAAGGTAGTTTGAGTATGAATAATGAAGCACAAAATATTAGTACAAACCAAGAAAAGGTAAGAAGCAGGTAATTGACTTTGAATATTAATTTATTACTTAATTATATTTATTGGGTCAAAAATTATCTTTTTACTTAGAATTTTATTTTCATCTTTCGTAGCATTTGCTGTAGTATTGTTGATTTTTATCAGCAAGTTTTTATTTTTCTATATTAGCAATATTTTTGCTAATTTTGTTTCGAGCCACTAATATCATCTATTTCAAACTTATCAAATGAATTATAATTCATTGATTACGAACAGAAACTAGAATAACTTTTTCTATGTTTTCTTTAAATTTTAGTATTAATTCAAATTTGTCACCAGCATTTAAGTTTTTCCTCAAACCAAGAAGCATTAAATGCATACCATTAGGTTTTAAAGATATTGTAGTATGAGCAGGTATAATAATGTCATCTATAGGAGCCATACGTACAATACCCTTTTCGTTGACAAAGCTTTGATGGATTTCTACTATATCAGCAACGCTTATAGCTGAGGCTTTAATCAATGTGTATTGCTTATCAGAATCGTTGATTATATCCAGATAAATTGCCGAGTTCGGGTTAGGCGATAACGATGCTCTAGCCCAGACATTATCAAAACTGATGTTATCATGATGCGCCTGATTGATGTTATTTACAGACTTCGTAACTATGGCATCTGCTTTATTTAAACAAGAAAAAGAAGTTATTATCAGTAAAGCTAATAAAAGAGAAAATTTATTACGCATATGGTTAAATTTATTCAATTCATAATAAATCATTATGCCTAAGTAACATAGCTGGCAAGGAAATCATTTTAAGCTGCTTCAAATAAATTTTTCCCATGATAAAGAGATCACAATATCAGTTGGTATATCTAGTGTATATGGTATTTACGATAAGAAATTTTAGTGAAAATGGAAATAAAAGATTTAATCAACTTACAATAAAAATTATCAAGAAATTGTATAACTTCAAATATAGATTTGGGGTAAAATACTGATAATTATATTATCAGTATTTTACCTATAGCTTATTTTCTTACAGCGTCTTTAGCAGCTTGGTCAGCTTCAATAGCAGCTTGATTGGCATTGACGGCAGCATCAGCAGCATCTACTGCTGAGTTATTAGCAGCTGCTGCTGCATTATTCGCATCAACAGCTGCATTTGCTGCATCATTTGCTTTAACAGCTGCTTTATCAGCTTTTGTTTGAGTGGCTGCGAAAGCTGAAGTTGAAACAGCTAATGCTAAAAAGATAGTTAATAATTTGTTCATAATAATACCTCATGTTTATGTGAGCGAGATTATAATATAAAAAAGCTTAGTTTCAAGTAAAATATGTATACCTAGATTCTGAATAAGTAATGACACAATTATACTTTGTTACCAATTATTCACCTAAACGTAAAGCTTGGTATAAATCTTTTTGTTTTATAAGCTCATCATAAGAGCCTTGAAATATCAATCTGCTTTCATTAATCACTAAAATTTTATCACTACTTTGTAGGGAAGATAAGCGGTGAGCGATCCAAATAATCTTTTTATTTTTTATAAAATAAGAGATATCATTCAATAATTCAAACTCATCTTGATCATCAAGGCTACTTGTTGCTTCATCTAATAATAATATCGCAGCTTTATTTAAAAGGGCGCGCGCCAATGCTATTCGCTGCTTTTGACCTCCTGACAATTTTACGCCTTTTTCACCAATTTCGGTATATAAGCTATCTACTAATTTATCTGTAAACTTAGTAATACCTGTAATTTTAGCTATTTCCGCTACCTCTTCTAAGCTAGCAGTTGGATTAGATAAAGTAATATTAGAAAAAATAGTGCCAGAAAAAATACAAGCATCTTGAGGTACGTAACTAATTAAGCTACGCAGATGTTGGGTATCGATATCATTAATATCTATATCATTTATTTTAATGACGCCGCTATTAGCTCTATAAAACTTTAATAATAATTGTAAAATAGTGCTTTTGCCAGAACCAGAAGCACCAATAATGCCAATAAATCTAGCATCTAATTTAAAAGATATATTTTTCAGAGCGCCACTCAAGCGTGATGGATAAGTAAAATTAATTCCATCAAATACAATATCAGCTACCGAATCTAGTTTAATATTTTTCGCCTGAATATTGTCTTTACGTATAGGAATATGAAGTAGATAAAACACTCTATCAACTGATGCCAATGGTAATTGCAATTCGCTAAGTAGTTCAGCTATACCTCCAGCACTCACTGCAGCTAAGAGCGCGAAATAAATAAAAGATATTATTTGCCCTGAAGAAATATTGCCACTGACCATATCTCTGCTGCCAATCCATAATACTAAAGTGATCGATAATAGTATCGCAGAGATGGCTAAAGCAAAAAATAAACTACGACTCTTGAGCCTTGTTGACGATAAGGCAAGATATTGCTGCGCGTGATTTATAAATTCATTTATTTTACTGTGTTGTTTGTTATAAGCATGTAATATGCGAATATTTGAAAAAGTTTCATCGATATTTGAGGCAATAATCCCCTGGAAATCTGTAGTACTACGAGATAGTGAGCGTACATATTTACTCAACTTAAGCAAAGGAAATAGCAAAATTGGTACTGAAAATAAGACGATTATTGAAAGTTTAGGACTTTCGTAAGTCATTAAAAAAATGCTACCAATCAGCATTATTGAATTCCTTAGGAAAAACGAAAGAAAATTGACGATTAATTTAGCAATTTGTTCAGTATCATAACTAAAGCGGCTGATTAAATCTCCTATTTTCATTGATTCAAATTGTTCAATTTCACAATTAATTAAATGACCATAA
>JAKONF010000145.1 GCA_022702085.1 Rickettsiaceae bacterium
GTGGAATGGGTTTTTCCAGTAGATGCTGATGAATTTTGGTATCCTGAAAGCAAACTTGATAGTATTTTACAAAATATTCCCAAAGATAAAAATGCCATACAAGTACTCCAACATGATTATTTTCCAACAGAAAGAGATGATAGCTTTAATGCAACTATTCCTTTTTACCAATCTATTACTTGCAGGACAAAATTTAAACCAGGTAGTGGTTCTCTAATAGGTAAAGCTGCAACAAAGCCTGGTCAAAATATGTTCATTATGCAAGGTAATCACCAAGTATATAAAGATAATGATTCCGATTATACCAAATACATTAGTGGAAATATGATTGGTCTAAAAATGCTGCATTTTCAGAGGCGTTCTATAGCTCAAGTACAAAAAAAATATAGCAATGGAGCTGCTGCTAATATTCTAGGGCAAAATATGGGTATAATTGATAAAGTAGATGGAGTTCATTGGACTAGTTTTGCTTCAGAAGCTGAGAAGAAAGGTGCTCACCAAGCTGCTAAAGATAGATTTAATGAATGGGTTGCAGAAAAAGAGCAATGTATTCATGCACCGCTATCAATGGACGCTGTATTTGAGTTATATCAAAATATAATTAAAAACTAAGTGTTAACTAAAACTAATGAGAATTTTAGTTGGTAGAATAGTAAACCAATCAATTTTAAAATCTCTATTATTTTAGCAATAGATGATATCTACTTATATCAGATAGGTATGTTTTCTATTGCCTATGATCAAATTACAAGTATCAAAAAATATAGATCAAAACATATACTCATCGCATCAGTGCCCTAAAAATAACAATAGTGACGCACGAGCCCCAAATAACTAAGTAATGATTAATCTTGCTTATACTCGAATATCAAATTAATAACAATTATGACAGATACAAAAATTATCTTATTTGTTGGAAAAAGTCTTTTACTTAATATAGGTATAATATTTTAAAATATTTAGAGTATTAAAATCACTATAATTTCTTTTCTAATTTAAGGAGATATATAGAATTTTATCTCCTAATCTCCATTCTTTAATTTTTCTAGTTGCAACTTTTTAATACCTGTAGCCTTAGTAATTTTCCTAATCTCTACGCCTTGAGATACCAAACTTTTAGCAATTTTTATAGTTTTATTATTAAGTTCACTGGCTACTTTGTTATTAATAGGTATAGTAAAATTAAAAGTAGTAACACCATTATTACTCTGAGCTCTAATTTCTCCGCCATGAAGTTCAATTACTTTTTTGCACAGAGCAAGTCCTATACCTCTGCCACCAGCTGGAGAACGGGTTTTGGAGCTCACCGTAAATGAACCAAATATTTCATCAAGTTCGTCTTCGGGAATACCTATACCTTCATCTGAGATACTAAATCTTACAAAATTGGCTTCTTTTCTCAATAAAATTTTAATGTTGCCCTTTTTGCAATAAGTAACAGCATTGATAATTAGATTATCTAATGTTTGCTTAATGTAATACTCATCGCCTTCAGCTATTACGTCTATTTCAAGATTAACTGAGAATTGATAATTACCTTTATCTTGACTATCAATATATAATTTTTTACATAATTCTAAGCGTTTAGTAACTAACTGTCCTAAATCAAATTTACTGATGTTAAGTTCAGACTGAGGATTGGATAATCTTGATAAGTCTCTAATATTATTATCAAAACTATCTAAACGAATGGCGCTTTTGTAAATATTTTCAGCAGCACTACGTCTTAATTTATCGCTGAGCTTGTCATAACCTTCCCAAAGGGTTTCAGCAGTGCTGATAACTCCTGTCATTGGAGCGTGATACTCATGCGAAACATTACGGATAAATTCATTTTTTAGCCTTAAAGCTTTTTCAAGTTCTTGCTGATGATAGCTAATTTGATCAATTAGGTGATCTGCTCTTTCTTCCGTTAATTCTTCTTGTTCTTGTTTAGGTTTTAGGAATATTACTAATACGCTACTGATTAATATGAGTAGATACATGACTTTGAATTTCAAATCTCCGTCCCAAATCAGCAGCATATCATCAGTTGAATATGATTTTACAAATTGTAGGGTTGATACAAAGCCAGTTAATATCATGATTATTGCCCATTGCCATCTGATAAATGTAGATAAGATAATAAGGTTTGCCATTAAAATCATCAACTGCATTGGCGCAAAATTACTGATAATTACGAAGAAAAAACCCATAAACACCAAGAGATAAAATATCGCTAAATTCCATAAAAAAGGAATAATATTTAATCTTTTGAGAGGTACAGGCCACATAGCATAACTTATTAAGGCAGTGGACAAGAACAACATTGAAGTTGAAGCCAAATTGACTAATTGCTGATTTTGTAACTGTATATATTTAGGAAGAGTATATATTGTTGCATACAGAGTTATAATGCAAAATAAACCTGTACATGCATATACATAATCTTTTTTAGGAGTATTGATATTCAGCCATCTAATCAGATTAAAATTTTTCACGAATAATTTGATATTTTGAATGAAAACTTTTCTTCTATTTTTCATCATTTCTAAAGAAGCATTATCTTTTATTCCCACCCAACCACCCGGTTGTTTTAATATATAGTGAGAACCTATTAAAAAAATTAGATTAGATAGCATGCTAGGTATGACACTCTCGATTGAATCC
>JAKONF010000155.1 GCA_022702085.1 Rickettsiaceae bacterium
GAAAACACCTTAACTTTAGCCATTCATGAAATTCTGTTTTTAATTTATTATCTCTAGTATTTTTTATATCAGAGAATAGCTCATCAAGTTTTTCTCCTTGCCCAATAAAAGCTGCTTCCATTTTTAAACAACTTTCAATGTTAGCTAAATCATTACTTCCTTTAATTCTAATACTTCTAATGCATGAAGGTTTACTGGCTTCAATTAGCATTGGCAAATCAAATATTTTATTTTTATATTCAGGAAAAAGCTTTGTAATTATATAATGTAAAAATTTGTCTCTTGTTACAAACTTTCTTACATAAGGTAAACAAGGAGAATAAGCTAGAAGATTAAAAAATAGATTGTAATTCAGTACAGTAGTTTTATCAAGTTCTTCTGCAATGATTAATTTTGTACGCTCTTCATTTACAAAGCATTTATCATTAATTACCCGCCCTTTTTCTAATAAATTAAAAAATGCACGAACTTTTACATAACAGTTATTAGCCGGACAATCTTTAATACTCAAATCTTTTTGATGAATTTCGATAAATTTCTCTATCTCTTGGGAAAGGTCCTCTAAGGAAATTTTTATACAACTCTTGTTTAAAAGTAGTTTCCAAGACTTATTTTTAATTTCCTCAACATTATCTTGGTCTTCTATACTAATTAACTCTACATTCCTAATTAGAAAATCTTCTTGATCTAATATTACTCCCTTATAATCAAATTCATAATCTATTATATCTAAGTGGCTCTTCATTGCAGTTGTAATACCAAATGATTCAAGTATTTGCAATGATGATTTGATTTTTTGTCCATTCATATATTTAGATAGCTGATCAACGGAAAAGACAAGCTGATTACTTTTGTCAGTTAATTCAGAGTGATTTTTAATATAATCTATTTCAGAGTTTATCCCTGCTGAAATGTCGAGTAATATTATATTGGTCATGTTATATTATTATATTAGTAAAATTGGTCGAAATATTATGAACTTTATTTTCTTATGAATATCTTCAAGGTGCTTAATAGCAAAAACCGTAACAGAATTAATTTAGTGATTTAGACTGATAAGTTTTTTAATTTCTTCTAATTCAAAACCAGTAATTTGAGAAATTTTCTCATAATCAAAACCGTCTTTAATCATCTCAATTGCAATTTGCTCTTTACCTTGTGTCAAACCTTTAGCTTCACCTATTTTAATACCTTCTTCTCTCCCCTCTTCCCTACCTTCAGCTTTGCCTTGCTCATAGTGTTTTTTTAAAGTGTTCGTTTCAATCATCAGCCATTTGAGATGATCATCGTAAGCTTCTCTTTCTTCACTAGAGAAGTTCATTACCTCCAAAACAGAGAGTGCTTTTTTCAAATTTTGATCATCTAATTCAGGAGGTAGCTTATCTTTATTAAGTAAGTTATGCTTGGTTAAGAATGCTAGCCAAATATCTAGTGTAGATTTTACTTTACCTATAAGCTCACTAAGTTCTTTGGTTTCACCTTCAAATTTTTTAAGCTCAATGGTATGTAGTTCAAGATCGGTGAAATACTTCTCGCCAGTTTCTTTTTCTAGTATTTGAAAGCAATTATGATATCTCTCATCATCAGTTATGCTGATAAAATTTAAGATATGGATTCCTATAGCTTTTGATAAGCTAGAATAATCATCGCCAGAAGCTAACTGCTCAGTATATAATTTAGCCCAGTAATATAAAGCCCTTTTGTCATAGTCCGCCTCATCAGTTATTTGTATTTCAATATTAAATCTTTTACCATTCTCGCCTTTGGCTTTTATATCTAATATCGACAGTTTATCTGATCTAAAGTTTTGCGCGTTATATGGGTTAAGAATAATTACATCTGCTACTTGATCAGCAGAACTTACCACTGAATTGATTAGGGAAATAAGCAAGTCTTTGTTTTCCTCAACTCCAAACAATTTTTTAAAAACTAAATCAACTTTTGGATTAATATTACTCATGTCATCCTCTTCCCTTTTGTTTTTTTTGGTGATAGTAGTTATATTTATTATATCTCATTTTATCTTTACTGTAACAATAAGCTAGCTCTAAGATTTAGTCTGATGATTGTTGACTTCTAACTTTAGTTTTCCATTCCTTTTCAAACAGAGCCATGCTAACAGCTATATTTCTAAAAGTAGTAAAGGCTTGAGTTATAAATTCAAGTTCGACAACTGTAAAGTTACTAGCTGTTTTAGTTTCTAACCACCAGCCAAGATCATGCACGGAATAATCTCCTATATGATTGTTAAGAAGTTTCATCACATCATCTCTGGCTACGTACGTATTTTTATTGTTAGTTGGTTCTGATTTCATAAATTTTATCTTTATTGGTTATCAATCAAGATTAATATCATTCTAATGATTAGTCAAGAATAATTCAGGAATTTTCCAGGAAAAATTAACATTTTTTTTATTTGTTATTGAAGGAGTTTTTACTTATCTGAAGTTTGATAATCTTTTGTAGTGTAGTTCTATTGATTTGATAGAATCAAAGCGGGTATTTTTCAGGCGTTTTCTAATTATTAGATTTTCGTTTTCTAGACTTGTTAAGATTGTGTAGATAGTAGTTTTACATAAATTTAATTTTTCAATCAAAAAATTTTTATGAACGCTAGCTATATCATCTATACTTACTGCGATAAGTGTCTTTAATACATCTCTTTGAGATTTTGAGTAAAGATCATAATTATCTATTGCATTAAATAAAAAAGTATTTTCAATATCTGTATCTTGCATAAAATTTAAGTGAGGAAAATTACTGGAATAATAATGTTTTATACAAAAAAATCAAACTAATATTATCAATGAGCAGCACATTGGCATTAAAAAAAGTGACTCATATGTTTGTATAGTCAAAAAGTGAATTGATATTGTTTGAATAATAGATGAATGAATTGATAAAATGTTATACTGTATCACCAAACATCAAAAAGCTGAACTAAAGGTCAGTGTGATACATCAATAAAAACAGGAGTAAACACCATGATTATTTCTATCTCTAGCGCAGCAAAAAGATTTAATGTGTCACGGTCAAAGATATACAGGATGAAAGAAAATGGTCAAATATCATTTACCAAAAATTCAGAAGATCAAGTGGGTATTGATTTGAGTGAAATGCTCCGTGTGTTTGGTGAGCGTAAAGCTGAACAGCCCGATAATGCAAGTAAGGACAACGCTGAACATGACTTAAGAACAGAGAATTTTTACCTCAAAAGAGAGATTGAAGCATTATCGCAAAATTTGCAAAAAAGTGAATCACGAGTAGATCAGCTACTTAGCCAAAACCAAGAACAAAACAAGCAATTTTTACTTACCCAGTCAAAGCCAGAAAAGTCTTTTTGGCGTAATTGGTGGAAAGCATAATTAGGTAATTTAATGTTTGCCCAAGCTTTTAACAACAAAAAACATTTGCTTATACTGCAAAGACTTTAATGGTTATATGCCAGCTCTTTATTGATAACTCCTAATTCTTCAAGAAGTTGATTTTATATTTAATTAAGATCAACAAATTCTCAAATCTATACAAGTACAATAAAATTTGATTAATTATTAAAATTAGTTATTAATTTTAGTAGTAATTCAATTAATAATTAAGTATAAAATGTTTATAAACATAAATATTAAAGCTAATGAAGTTTGATATAGATATTGCTATTTTCGTCATTTATTTAGTAATAAATGTTGGTTTAGGTTTATACTGGGGTAGAAACAATAAAACCATCAGAGATTATGCACTAGGAGGTAGAAATTTCAGCACTGGTACTCTTGTCTCTACCATAATGGCTGGTTACTTAGGAGGTGATTATCTTTTTATTACCTTAGCTCAAGTTTATACTACTGGTCTGCACTATGCTGTTGGTTGTTTAGGAATGGCCTTTGGCTTATTTTTAGTTGCTCGCATTTTTGTTCCCAGAATGGGAGAATTTTTAGGTAAAGTTTCTATTGCTGAGGCTATTGGTGAATTGTATGGTAAACGCGTAAGATTAATCGCGGCAATCAGTGGTTCAATAGTAGCATCTGGCTTTATTGCACTGCAATTTAAAGTTTTTTCCACTATTTTTAAATCTTATCTAGGAATATCAAGCGATTATGCAATTTACTTAGCAGGTTTTATAGTGATATCCTATTCAGCATTTGGTGGAATTAGATCAATTGCTTTTACTGATGTGATACAGTTTTTTACTTTTGGTGTTTTGATACCAGTACTTAGTATTGTTATTTGGCATGAATATACCAATGTTAACGGTTTTAGCTTTGAGCAGGCAATTAACAATCCAATATTTAATTATCAAGAATTTCTAGGACTGAAAAATTCTAAATTTTGGTCACTGACTTTTTTATTTATTTTATTTGCTCTACCAAGTCTTGACGCTACTTTATTTCAAAGAATAAGTATAGGCCGCTCTATAGAACAAGTTACCAAAGCCTTTACTATTTCTTCTATATTATTAGCACTAATTTTATGCGGAATGTCCTGGATTGGCTTCTTACTTTTCAATGTTGATCATACCCTAGAACCAGATAACTTAGTTCATTATATAATGAATAATTATGCGCACATAGGACTAAAAGGATTTATCCTAGTAGGAATTGGTGCTATGTGTATATCTAATGCAGATGCCAATTTAAATTCATCTTCTGTAGTATTAACTCATGACTTTCTTACTCCTTTAAATATTAAATTCAAAAATGAGTTAATTTTATCTAAAATTATTGCTTT
>JAKONF010000164.1 GCA_022702085.1 Rickettsiaceae bacterium
CTACTGAGGCATGGATATAGCCTTGCTTAATCTCTAAAACAGCCCCCATTGCTTCTAATACAGCTAAATGTAAATCAACTTGCCTGCTGCCGATAGCACAACCACCAGGTAATGATACTTCAGCTTCGCCAAATCTAGAAAGTAATGGGCCTAGTACCCAAATGGAAGCACGCATCTTCCTAACAATATCATAAGGAGCATTAAAGTTGTTGATATCACTACAATCTAAACTTAATGTTAAACTATCATTTTTCTCCTCTACCTCACAAATTGCTCCATGTTGCCCTAATAATTCTTTCATTGTATAGACGTCAGTAAGCTTTGGTATATTTTTTAATACAAGTTTGCCATTAACTAGGAGAGCTGAGGCCATTAAGGGTAATGCAGCATTTTTAGCGCCACTAATCAATATCTCACCCTTGAGAGGTCTACCTCCTTTAATTACTATACTATCCATATGTACTGAATTTTTTTTTGTTAATTATGCACTATCAAACATCAAAACAACATAAAAGTAAATTAGATTTATTTCAGGTAATTCGAATGATGTATTAGAATTTATTTTGATACCAACCAGGCGACTTTAATCCCCTAGGGTAAAAAAACATCTTTATTGTCTGCTAGTATCAAAATACTATCTTTCATTATTTGATTCATTTCATTATCATCAGCAATTAGTTGCTCATATTCATGACGCGTACATGTTCAGCACTAACTACATTTTCAACCAATTGTTCGAGTCAAGTAGTACTACAAACAACATCTTAAACTATTTACTCTTTTTCTAGTATAGCTTTTATCAATTGCTTGAAAGAATCTATAGTTAAGTATTTTTGCTGCTTCTCAAGCTATACCACATTTTTTCAATAATATTGAATTACTACCCGCTACAAATTAATTTACTAACATAAATATAAATAATGAAATCTTGGAGAGATGTATAAAAGCATTATTTTAAACATATTTCGAAAATCAAAATTAAATATGCTTGTATAGTTAGATAAGCATATTTAATTTTGAAATATTGACTATTTATTGTTGTCTTTTTTGTTTGTATTTTGTCCTAAAGCAGCTCCTAGTATGTCGCCAAGGCTTGCACCACTATCAATAGATCCGTATTCTTTAATCACTTTTTTACGTTCATCAAGTTCAAGCGCTTTTATAGATAGCGCAACTTTATGTCCATTTTTTTCAATAGAGATAATTTTGGCATCTATACGATCACCTACAGCAAATCTTTCAGATTTTTGCTCAGCTTTTTCGCTTGATAAATCTATTTTTTTGACAAAACCACTGACTGCATCATTTAAACTTACAATAATTCCTTCGCTAGTTACCTCAGTTACAACACACGTAACAATCGAATTTTTCTTAAATTCTTGTATATTTTCGTCGGTTGGTTCGTCAGCTAGTTGTTTTATTCCAAGACTAACCCGTTCTTTTTCTACATCGATAGATAAAACTTTACATTCTACTTGATCATTTTTCTTATAAGATTTAAGGAGTTCGCTACCATTACCACCCCAACTAATATCAGTTTCATGAATCATTCCATCCACATTACCATCTAGCGCTACAAACATACCAAAGTCTGTGATATTTCTTATCGGTGCAATAATTACACTTCCCACTGGATGAGTTTCTGAAAATTTAATCAATGGATTTTTAGTACATTGTTTTATACTTAGGGAAATACGATGTTTTTCTGTATCAACTTCAAGTATTAGAAATTCAACTTCTTCACCCATTGAAAGTGATTTTTTTGGATTTTGATTAGATTTTATCCAACTAATTTCACTTGAGTGAACTAAACCTTCAATGCCATCTTTTAATTCAATAAATACTCCATAATCAGCAATGTTACTAATTTTTCCTTGCATCTTTTTGCCAACTGGGAATTCATTTTGGATGCCTTGCCATGGGTTATTATCTAACTGCTTCATCCCTAGAGATATTCTTTTGGTTTCCTCATTGAATTTAATTACCATAACTTTAATTTTTTGTCCGATAGTCAAAACTTCTGAAGGATGATTAATTCTTCTCCAAGAAATATCAGTGACGTGCAATAAGCCATCAACGCTTCCTAAATCGATAAATGCGCCGTAGTCAGTTATGTTTTTAACAATACCTTCAATTGTCATACCCTCTTTAATTTTGGAGAGCATCTCATCACGTGCTTCAGATCTTGATTCTTCCACAATGGCTCTTCTTGATACAACAATATTACCAAGCTTTTTATCGGTTTTAATGATTTGAAAAGGCTGCTCTATATTCATTAGAGGAGTCATATCCCTTATAGGACGTACATCTACTTGACTTCCAGGTAAAAAGCAAACAATACCTTTTATATCAACAGTAAAGCCACCTTTGACTCTACCAAATATGATACCATTAACAAACAAGCCTTTAACATAAGCATCTTCTAGCTCAACCCAAGCTTCTTCGCGAATTGCTTTTTCGCGGCTGAGTAATATTCCACCATTACTACGACTTTCGGTTTTTATAACATATACTTCTACAAAATCTGCGATTTCAGGTAAAGGCTGAGTAAATTCTTCTACAGGGATTCTACCTTCGTTTTTTAGTCCAACGTCAACAGTAATTACATCTTTACTAACATTAATTACTTGACCTTTAACTACTGACCCCTCTTTGATATGACTGCTGTTTACATTTTCGAGTAATTGTTTGAAATTTTCTTCTGTTGCTGGAGTTTCGGCATATTGAGGGACAAATCTTTTTTTTGTTTTGTTCATATTTTTCTCTAAGTATCAGTAATGCGCCGCTAATACTTGATTTTTAATGGTTAAAAAATTTATTTTAAATGGCATTTATTCAAAACTAGTTGTTATTTTAAAAATTTCAGAATTTGAATTATAACTTCAGCTGGAGTAATATCCGAAGTGTCTATAATTTTTGCATTATCTGCTGGAACCAATGGATCTACGGGCCTGGTAATATCCCTTAAATCTCGGATCCTTAATTGTTCTGAAATTTCGGGCAGTATAACATCTTTGCCGCTTGCTATCAACTGTTTATATCTTCGCTTCGCTCTCTCTTCCAAGCGAGCTGTTAGAAAGATTTTTAAGTTGGCATTTGGAGCAATTTTGGTACCAATATCTCGACCTTCCATAAGAAGGCGATAATTATTTTGTACTATTTGTCTGAGATATAGATTCAGATTCTCTCTCACTTCACCAATTACTGCAATTTGTGAAGCAATGCCACCAATAATTTCATCTGATAGATCAATGTCATCATTTTTAAATGATTCAATGTTCTTAGACAGTGAAATTATAGCTCTTGGATCATTTATATCTAATTGTAGTTTATTAATTTGATATGCTAAAGTACGGTAAACAATACTTGATTGGTAATATTTTAACCCAAGTCTATC
>JAKONF010000179.1 GCA_022702085.1 Rickettsiaceae bacterium
ATAATCATACCTTTATAGACTTGATCACTAGGCTTTATAAACATTTTGCCTCTGTCTTCTAAGTTCCATAAAGCATAAGCAGCGCAAGGTCCATCTTCCATCGAAATAAGAACGCCGTTTCTTCTGCCTGGTATAGAACCTTTGTATTCACCATATGAGTGAAACACCCGGTTCATTACGCCGCTACCACGAGTTTCTGTTAAAAATTGTCCATGATAACCAATAAGCCCTCTTGAAGGACCTAAAAATGTCAATCTACTTTTACCGCCGCCAGATTGACGCATGTCCACCATCTCGGCTTTTCTCATACTGAAAGATTCAATTACAACGCCAGTAAATTCATCATCTACGTCAACTTGAATTTCTTCTATTGGTTCTAGGCGCTTGCCATTATCACCTTGCTGATAAAGCACACGTGGGCGGCTTATTGATAACTCAAAACCTTCGCGTCTCATAGTTTCAATAAGTACGCCCAACTGTAATTCTCCTCTCCCAGCAACTTCATAGCCCTCATTTTCAGCAGTTGGACTAACTTTAAGAGCGACATTACCTTCAATTTCTCTCATTAAGCGATCTCCAAGCATTCTTAATGTAAGCTTGGAGCCTTCTTTGCCAGCAAGTGGTGAATCATTTACGGAAAAAGTCATCACCAATGTTGGCGGATCAATAGGTAATGATGGAAGTGCTTCAGCTATCTCAGTTGCGCATATTGTATCGGCAACCGATGCATTTTGAATCCCAGCAATGGCTATGATATCACCGCATTTGGCCTCTTCAATTGGTACTCTCTCCAATCCAACGAATGATAGTAGTTTAGTTACCCTAGTATTCTCTAATACTTCATTCTCTCTATTCAATACTTTGACATTTTGATTAACTTTGATTTTACCGCTATATACGCGTCCAGTTAATACTCTACCTAAATATGAATTATATTCACGCGTTGTTACCAACATTGAAAATGGAGCATCTATTTCACCTTTTGGTGCTGAAACATGGGTTAATACTAGATCAAGTAAAGGAGATAAATCCTCTCTCTTACCTTCGAGGCTTAGATTTGCCCAGCCAGCCCTGCCAGAAGCATATACTATAGGAAAATCTAATTGAGTTTCATTGGCATCTAAACTGATAAATAATTCAAATACTTCGTCAACAACTTCGCTTGGTCTTCCATCAGGACGGTCAATTTTATTGATAACTACTATAGGATTTAAACCAAGTTTAAGAGCTTTACCTAACACGAACTTTGTTTGTGGCATTACTCCTTCGGCTGAATCAACTAATAGAACTACGCCATCTACCATGCTTAATATACGTTCTACTTCCCCGCCAAAATCAGCGTGACCTGGGGTATCTACTATATTAATACGTGTATTATTCCATATAATTGAAGTAGGTTTGGCTAGAATCGTAATGCCACGTTCTTTTTCAAGATCATTAGAATCCATAGCTCTTTCGGCTACTGTTTGATTTGATCTAAATGTACCACTTTGTTTGAGCATGTTATCAACCAAAGTAGTTTTTCCATGGTCAACGTGAGCTATGATTGCGATATTACGTATTGCTTCTATTGTCATCTGCTAAATCTTATTAAATTTTTTAAGTAAAGCATTATATAAAAAACTTAAAGATAAAGCAAACAAATAGCTTTCAAAGCTCAAATGTCGAACTTTATACCAATTTTTCCCATAAAAGAATTTTTAAGTGGCAAGTTTTCCATGAAACCAACCGTTTTGTAACCTAAAGATATTACACTAGATAAATTGTCTAACATTTTAATTTCTGAATTTACTGCTCCATAACCACCAGTTTTACATTTTTCTGCTAATGGAGTTGATGTATTTAACTTCGGTTGGTACCAATAAGCGCTTTCTATACCAAATGAAAAATTGTCATGCTCATATATCTTATTTATACTCATATCTAACGAATGAGTTTTAAATTTTTTGTTTTTACCATAGCTTAATGATAGTTGTATATACTTACCTTCATATTTAAAGTGATTAACTAGTTTTCTTTCTACGCCATAGGGGGTAAGTACAGTTCTCAAAGCTGGAAGATATTTAATATCACCAAATTGAAGCATAGGCGGGCTAAAATTTTCATTGTTAATATACGAATATAAAGAGTAATAAAAGAATGGATCTACCAAGTCCAAATAAACATATCTTTTTATTTTGCTAGTTGTTAAATAATTAGTTCCATATATATTATTAATTTTTTGAATATAATCAGCTATATCATGCCCACTAGTATTTCCCTCTTTTTTAAGAGAAAAGACATAGAAAGTCTGATCCATCTGCGAAAGAATATAAGTAGATCCATAAGTTGGGTTAATTATTTCAGAACTTATAAATCTATCTTTTATTTTTTCAGCTAACACATGATTTGCTTGTATGCCACCAGTGGTCACAGCAATTTTTTGATGAATTGTTAATTTATTAAAATCCTTTACCAAAAAACTAGTAGAGCCACTACCATCAATATCAAAATTATATTTTTTAATATCAAGTCCAAATTCTCTAGCTCGACCACCATGTCCACCAACTTCGTGATTCACAAGCGTTAACATTGATGGTACATACAATCTTGTAAAGTATCCTAAAGTCTTCAAAAGAAAGCTATCATTCTGAGAATAAAATGTTTCATCAAATTGTCGATACAACTCTATTCCAGATAATGCGATATCTCCGCCAGCATTACTAGACATATGCTTATCAATAGAAATGATATAACTATATGTTTTGTCATTTTCTTTATCCAATGTATCATAACTACTGTCACTACTATGTGCAGAACTGCATAAAAAGGTAGTAGAAATTATTGTAACTAGAATATTGCGTAGTATCTTATTGTTCATTTTTAGCAGCTTTTTTAGTTGAAGATTTAACAAATTTAGTACTAGTATTTATAAAGTCAATTATCTCTTCCGAATTTAAGTCTTTACCACGTAACAAATTTTTGATTTGTTGTCCTGTTAAAGTTTCATGTTCAAGTAATGATTTTGCAAGAATATGCAATTCGTCCAAATGTTTTGTCAGAATATCTTTAGCGAAATTATATCCTTCTTCAATTATATTTTTGATTTCCTGATCAATTAATTCAGCAGTTTTTTCTGATGAGTTGGGCTTACTAGATCTTGAGTATTGATCCTCATGTTCACTACCATGAAAAACAGGCCCAACAGCTTCACTTAAACCCCATACAGTCACCATAGAAGTTGCCATTTGCGTTGCACCTTTTATATCACTAGAAGCGCCGGAGGTCACATTATCCACTCCAAAGATAATTTCTTCTGCTACTCTTCCACCCATCCAAACAGCTATACTACTTTTATACTGAGCTCTTGAAGTTGAATAGCTATCGACTTCCGGAAGTCTTTGTACCATACCGAGTGCCATACCGCGTGGTATGATTGTTGCTTT
>JAKONF010000204.1 GCA_022702085.1 Rickettsiaceae bacterium
AATAACCACTAGTGTCATTAGGTGCTAATTTTATAACTTTATCAAAACAGTTAATAGCTAAATCATATCTTTCCATGTCGCTAAAAATATATCCTTTAGCAAGATATGTATTGTAGTTTTGTTCATCTAGGAATATGGCTTTATCAATAGCTTGTAATGCTTCATCAAATTTATTTAATTTTTGTAAAATTTCAGCTTTAGTTATATAGAGTTGTGGATCATTACTATCAATCAATAAAGCTTCGTTTAAACATTCTAACGCTTCATTAAAATTATCAATACTTGCTAAAAAACTGCACTTACTATTATAAGAATTAATTAATTTATGATCTAGAGAGATAGCTTTATTATAAATTTTTAAAGCTTCATTATTTTGATTAAGATGATGTAGAGCATCTGCTAAACCAACATAACTTTTAATATGAGCAGGATCAACTTTAATAGATTTCTGATAAGCTTTTAGAGATTTTTTAAATTCCATTCTGCTTTCCAGAAATACGCCTTTATAATAGTAAAAATTTTGATTATCTGGATTATTTTTGATAGCACTGTTATAAGTTAATATTACTTCTTTGAATTTATTTAACTCTGTCAGTGCATCTATTTTATGCATGTATGCATCAAAAAAATTGGGATAATATTTGATGACTTTATCTAAATAAATTATTGCCTGCTCGTAATTTTGCTCTTATATTAATCGCAAAGCAGTTACATAATATTCATTCACTTTTTCTATGATGCTTTGTGGCATATTAATTTTGTTCTAGATTTGCTCTAAAAGCTATCACTTCTTAATCATTAGGATTCAAATCAAGAGCAATATCGGCATACTTAATAGCTTTATAATAGTCTTTGAGATTTTCATATATTGTTGCTATAACAAAATAATGTATATATTTCTTAGGATATAATTCCATAAGTTTATTTAGCATTGATATTGCTCTATAATAGCTCTTCTGGTTTATATAAATTCTGATTAGGGATCCATAAGCTTCTTTAAAACTTTCTCCATCCATCAAAATTGCTACTTCAAACATTTTGATAGCTTCCTCTATATCACCCAAATTTTCAAGGCAATATCCTTTATATAAATAAAACTTAGTATCGATAGGATCTGATGCAATAGCTTTATTGAAACATTCAAGTGTAGAATTATAATCTCCTAAATTTTCATGAAAAAGCCCTTTATTAAAATATGCTATAGCATTTGTATTATCTATTTCTAAGGCTTTGCTTATAACCTCTATAGCCTCATCATATCTCTTCAGATTGTTCAAAGTTATTGCTTTGTTGTTGTACGCTTCGAAATGTTTGTCATTTATTTTGATTACTTGATCAAAGCATTTTAATGCTTCATCAAAATGCCTAGTATCTCTTAATGTTACTCCTTTGTTATTATATGGAGCTTCTGAATTCGGATCAATTTCAATAGCTTTATTGTAGTATTCTACAGCTTGATCAAATTTGCTCAACTTATGTAATGTATTACCTATATCAATGTAATTCCATATATCATTTGGATTGATGTCAATAGCTTTTGTAAATGATGCTATAGCTTTTTCAAATTCTTCTATTTTTGTGAGTAATATACCTTTACCACTAAGAAGTTTAGAATTATTAGGATTATTTTTAATTCCCTCATCATAAGTTAGAAAAGCTCGTTCAAAATCTCCAATTCTTGCTAATAAATCTGTTTTATGTAAATATGCCTCGATAGAATGATGATCAAGTTCAATAACTTTATCTAAATAAATTATTGCTTGATCATAATTCTGCTCTTCTATCAATTGCAAAGCAGTTACATAATATTCGTTTATTTTGTCTATAGTGTTTTGGGACATATTAACTTTGTTCTAAACTTGCCCTAAAATCTTTTAAGTTTTGACTTGCGGGATTTAGCTTGATAGCAATATCAGCATACTTAATAGCATTTTCATAGTCATTAAGATTCATGTAGATAAAAGCTTTAAAATAATAACCCATAAAATCTTCAGAGCTAATTGCTATATATTTATCAATTAAAGACATTGCCTCATAATACTTCTTTTGAATTATGAAAATTTCTGCGAGAGATAGGTAAGCCGCATATGACATTGGATTGTTGATTTGTATAATTTTTTGATAAACTACAATAGCTTCATCTATGCGATTTGTTTTTTCAAGACCATATCCTTTATGGAAATAACTAGGTATGAAATTGGGATCTATTTCAATTGATTGATCATATGCTTTCATAGCTGAATCATAATCTTCTTTATCATCTAAAATTAAACCTTTATTGTAGAAATAGCTACCAATACTACTATCAAACTTTATAGCTTTGTTAATTTCTACTAGAGCCTCATCTAATTTGCTTAATTCTCGCAAAATCATGGCTTTGTTGCTATAAGAAGGCGAGTAATTGCTATCCGCCTCAATAGCTTTATCATAACATTGTAAAGCTTCATTGATTTTACCAATATGCTTCAGCAATAAACCTTTATTATGATATGAGGTGGTAAAATTTGGATCTATATTAATAGCTTTATCGTAATATTCTATAGCTTGATCAAACGAACCTAACTCATATAGAGTATCAGCCACACTAATATAACCCCAAATATATTTAGGATCAAGTTCAACAGTTTTCTTGAATAATTTTAATGCTGATTCAAAATTTTTAAGTTTTTTGAGTAAAGCACCTTTGTAATAATAAAAATTGAGATCATCCTGATTATCTTTGAAAAATTCATCGTAAACTGCTAATGCTTGCTCATAATCACCTATTTCATCTAGTATCATTGCTTTATGTATATATCCATCTATACAATGAGGATCAAGTTCAATAGCTTTGTTTAAACAAGTTAAGGCTTGCTCTTCTTGATATGAAATGTACATTATTTTAGCTTTTTCAAAATAATATAATTTTTCTTGTGGATTTAGAGCGATAGCCTTGTCAAGATATTCAATAATTTCCTGCCAGTCCTGATAAG